>NZ_JBQCCF010000005.1:0-53596 GCF_051962475.1 Dyella sp. | reverse complement strand
GTCCGGCGCCCCCCCCCCGACCGTGGGGGGCCGGGCCCTGTGGAACGAGGGGGCCAAGCCCCCCCCCCGGTCGTGGGACGGGGTGGCAACTTTCTGAGGCCGCCCCGCGCGCGAATCGCCCGTGGGGCGCGCCCGGTCCGGGGCTCTCCCGGACCCTTCGCTCTCCCATCGAACGCTCGCGACGCCCAAGATTTTCCCGGGCGCTCGCCAGACTCACCCCATCACCAGGGAAACCGCCATGTTGGACGCCAATCTCTCCGCCCAGTTGAAGGCCTACCTCGAGAAGGTCACGCAGCCGATCGAGATCGTCGAGTCGCTCGACGGCGGCGCCAAGTCGGCCGAGCTGCACGAGCTGCTGGAAGAAATCACCGCGCTCTCGGACAAGATCACCCTGGTGCGCCGCGACGACGACGCACGCAAGCCCTCCTTCGCGATCAACCGCGTGGGGACGGACGTCGGCGTGCGCTTCGCCGGCATCCCGATGGGCCACGAATTTACCTCGCTCGTGCTCGCCCTGCTGCAGGTCGGTGGCCATCCGTCCAAGGCCACGCAGGACGTGATCGAGCAGGTCCGTAACCTCGATGGCGACTTTGCCTTCGAGACCTATTTCTCGCAGTCCTGCCAGAACTGCCCGGACGTGGTGCAGGCGCTCAACCTGATGAGCGTGCTGAACCCGAAGATCAAGCACGTCGCGATCGACGGCGCGCTGTTCCAGGACGAGGTGGACGCGCGCCAGGTGATGTCGGTGCCCACCGTCTACTTGAATGGCGAAGTGTTCGACCAGGGCCGCATGAGCCTGGAACAGATCGTCGCCAAGCTCGACACCGGCGCCGCCAAACGTGACGCCGAGAAGCTCAAGACGAAGGACGCCTTCGACGTGCTGATCGTCGGCGGCGGCCCGGCCGGCGCAGCGGCGGCCATCTATGCAGCTCGCAAGGGCATCCGCACCGGCGTCGCCGCCGAGCGCTTCGGTGGCCAGGTGCTGGACACCATGGGCATCGAGAACCTGATCGCGGTGCCGCACACCGAAGGCCCCAAGCTGGCCGCCGCGCTGGAGCAGAACGTGCGCGAGCACGAGGTCGACATCATGAACCTGCAGCGCGCCACCGGGCTGGTCCCGGCCAGCGAGGCCACCGGCGGGCTGGTGGAAGTGCAGCTGGAGAACGGTGCCTCGCTGAAGTCGAAGACGGTCATTCTTTCCACCGGCGCACGCTGGCGGCAGATGAACGTGCCCGGCGAGGATGAATACCGCAACAAGGGCGTGGCCTACTGCCCGCACTGCGACGGACCGCTGTTCAAGGGCAAGCGCGTGGCGGTGATCGGCGGCGGCAACTCCGGCGTGGAGGCAGCGATCGACCTGGCCGGTCTCGCCAGCCACGTCACCGTGCTCGAGTTCGACAGCCAGCTGCGCGCCGACGAGGTGCTGCAGCGCAAGCTGCGCAGCCTGCCTAACGTGGCGATCCTGCTCAACGCGCAGACGACCGAGGTGTTCGGCGACGGCCAGAAGGTCAATGGCCTGACCTACAAGGATCGCATCAGCGGCAACACGCACACGGTCGACCTGGAAGGCATCTTCGTGCAGATCGGCCTGCTGCCGAATACCGAGTGGCTGAAGGGCACGGTGAAACTGTCGGCGCGCGGCGAGATCGTCATCGACGACCGCGGCGAGACCTCGGTGCCGGGCGTGTACGCCGCCGGCGACGCCACCACGGTGCCGTACAAGCAGATCGTGATCGCGATGGGCGCCGGCTCCACCGCCGCGCTCAGCGCCTTCGACCACCTGATGCGCCTGCCGGTGACGCGACTGGAGCAGGTCGCCGAAGCGGTCTGACCCGGACGGTCGCGGGACGGCATCGAGACGGGGCGGGCAACCGCCCCGTTTTGCGTTGGTCGCCGTAGCCGGACGGGAGAAGCCCGGGGTACTTCATCGCCGGGCATCTGCCGAGTTTCGTGATGCGCTTGGCATTGAAGGGCATTCCCGACGGGTGCGCGGAAAGTCTGCCGAAAGCCTAGGCCAACCAAGATCGATTTCGCACTGCCAGATGCCATCGCTGCACCGAACATCGGCCGGCGTGGGCTTCGCGGCATCTGGAACACGTGCACATAAACGCCGTAGCGTCGCCCGCAAGGCAGCGGACGTTACTTGCCGGATATCACGTCAGCGAAAGGAATCGCCACGCCAGAGCCAACACCCACGGTTTTTGAGGCCAGACGCTGCATCTGCCAGCGGCTGCGCCGTGTGTCGAAGACAGGGGATCGCCGCATCTGCTCCCATGCGACGAGAGCACGTTACACCTCGGGGGCGCGATGTTTCATGACGTTCGATCCATAACCGTTTACTGCTAGGGAGAGTGCGTATGCGAGTTGCTATCCGTTTTGCAATGTTCACCGGGCTGGCCGCGATGACCTGCGCGTCAGCCGTTTCCGCAATGAGCTTGGCCGGTTTTGGCGACGTGCCGTTGAGCGCAGCCGAGATGCAGGCACGTGCCGCCTGGCGCGACAGCATGGCGCATATCGATACGCCGTCGGAAGGCTGCTTCAAGGCGAACTATCCGAGCATCCTCTGGCAGCAGGTGGCCTGCCGTGCGGTCACGCCGCGCGTGGCGCCGATCCCGCCGCGGTTTCACACCGCGCTGGCCCGCTACAACCTCGGTGCGGCGCAGACCACCGGCAACGGCAACGATTATGCGATCGAGACCGCCACCCTGATCAGCCAAACCGTCGGTACCTTCCCCTCCGTGACCGGCGTCACCTCCGAGCAGGGCGTAGGCGTGGCGGCGTTCGGCGGCGGTGGCATCCTCGGGCCGAACGAGTACACGCTGCAGATCAACTCCAACTTCGACGGCACCACGTCCGCGTGCAAGAGCCATTCCGGCTGTTCGGTCTGGCAGCAGTTCATCTATTCACCGGACTACGACGTGCAGGGCCAGGCCGCCGTATTCATGCAGTATTGGCTGATCGGCTACGGCGGCACCAGTTGCCCGAGCGGCTGGGGCAGCGACGGTGCCGGCGATTGCTACAAGAACAGCGCAGCGGCCACCGCGCCCGACGTGTCGATCACCCAGCTGGCCAACCTCAAGCTGACCGGCAAGGTGGTGTCCGGTGGCAACGATACGGTGACCTTCGCCAACGGTTCGACCGCATACAGCATCACCGGCAAGGACAGCGTGCTCTATTTGTCGCAGGTATGGGACCAGTCCGAGTTCAACGTGGTCGGCAACGCCGGCGGTTCCGAGGCACAGTTCAACAGCGGCTCCTCGGTGGCGGTAAAGGTCGCGGTCACCGACGGCTCCACGGCCACACCGGTCTGCGCATCGGGTGCGGGCACCACGGGCGAGACCAACAACCTCAACCTGGGCAGCTGCACCGCCTCGGGTGGCTCGAGCCCGTCGATCCAGTTCACCGAGTCCAACTGATCCACATCGCTCGCGACAGCGGGCGAGCGCAAAGGCCGGGACCCTCGTCCCGGCCTTTGCCGCTGAGCTTGCGGCGGCTCAGCCCAGGTCCGGCCCGCGGTCCAGCGCCTTGCGCACCTCGTCGAGCGAAGCCGGATCGTCCAGCGTGGACAGGTCGCCCGGATCGGTGTGTTGCACCAGTGCCTGCAGCGATCGTCGCAGCAGCTTGCCCGAGCGCGTCTTCGGCAAGGCATTCACTACGTAGATGCGCGCGGGCCGGGCGATGGAACCGAGCTGGTCGGTGACCGCCTGCTGCATGCCGCGCGCGGCGTCTTCGGCGGTGGCCGCGGCCCCCTGCTTGAGCGTGGCGAACACGACCGGCACCTGACCCTTGAGCTCGTCCTTCATGCCGATCACCGCGGCCTCGGCCACTGCGCTGCAGGTGGCGACGGACTCTTCGATCTCGCGCGTGCCCAGGCGATGCCCGGCGACGTTGATCACATCGTCGGTGCGGCCAAGGATGTTGGTATAGCCGTCCGCGTCGCGGATCGCCCAGTCCAGCGAGCTGTACAACAGCTCCTTGAAGTGGCTGAAGTAGCTGTTGACGTAGCGCTCGTCGTCACGCCACACCGTGGTCAGGCAACCCGGCGGCAACGGCGGTACGAACACCAGCACACCCTTCTCGCCCGCGGCGGCCTCCTCGCCGGTAGCCTCGTTGATCACCTTCATCTTGTAGCCCGGCGCCGGCAGGCCCGGGGAACCCCACTTCACCGGCTTCAGCTCCAGTCCTGGCATGAGGGTGATCGCCGGCCAGCCGGTTTCGGTCTGCCAGTAGTTGTCGATCACCGGCACGCCGAGGCCATCGGTGATCCAGTGCGCGGTTGGTTCATCCAGCGGCTCGCCAGCGAGAAACAGCCACTTGAGCGAGGAAAGGTCCGCGCTCTTCAGCCAGGACACGTCCTGCTTCTTCAGCAGGCGGATGCCGGTGGGCGAGGAGAACATGGTGCGCACGCGATACTTCTCGCACAGCCGCCACCAGATACCGGGATCGGGGTTGGTCGGCAGCCCTTCGTAAAGCAACGACGTCGCGCCGACGATCAGCGGGCCATACACGTTGTACGAGTGGCCCACCGCCCAACCGACGTCGGAGGTAGAGAACATCACCTGCCCTGGCCCGATGTCGAACACCAGCCGCGTAGACATCGCCATCGCCACCGCGTAGCCGCCCACGTCGCGCTGGATGCCCTTGGGCTTGCCGGTAGTGCCCGACGTGTAGAGCAGATAGCTGGGCTCGTTCGATTCGAGCCACGTCACCGGCACCTCGTCGTTCATGTGTTCGGCGCGCAGGCGGGCGTAGTCCAAGTCGCGGCCCTCCACCCGATGCATATCCGGATCCAGTCCTCGGCTGACGATCAGCACGTGCGGTGGCGGTGCCTTTGCCTCGGCCAGCGCCGCATCCACCAGCGGCTTGTATGGGATCACCTTGCCGCCGCGCATGCCGGCATCGGCGCAGATCAGCAGCTTAGGTTCGGCGTCGTCGATGCGCAGCGCCAGGTTGTGCGCGGCAAAGCCACCGAACACCACCGAGTGGATCGCACCGATGCGTGCGCACGCCAGCATCGCGTACACCGCCTCGGCCATGTTCGGCATGTAGATCACCACACGATCGCCGCGGCCCACGCCCAGCCCCTTGAGGATGCCGGCGAAGCGGTTCACCTCGCGATACAGCACGCGGTAGGTGATTTCCTCGGTGACGCCGGTCTCGGTGGAAATCGCCACCAGCGCCAGTTGCTCGCCGCGCTCGGCGAGATGGCGATCCACCGCGTTGTAGCAGAGGTTGGTGGTGCCGCCGACGAACCAGCGGCGGAACGGCAGCTTCGTGGCATCGAGAATCCGCTGCGGCGGCTCGTCCCAGTGGATCAGCCGCGCCTGCTCACCCCAGAACCGTTCCGGCTCCTCGATCGACTGCCGATAGAACGCGTCGTAGCCCATGCCTGCTCCCTCGCTCATGGCGATCGACGATATACCGCGCCTGCGGATCGGCCAGACCGACTTTGGTCGGACAATCGCGTCGGCCGCGCCTCCCGCCCCATCCAGAGCCCGCAATCTCCATCCTCTTCAACAACTTGCAAGGATTCAAATAGATCCGCACACCCCACCGACAAATTGCTGAATGCGTGCATCCCTTACACATCGGGGCTCGTACGCTCCAAGTGCAGGGGTGGTAAGCACATGGAGCGGTACGTTTCGCTCGATCTCGAGAACGCACGTTCAGGAGGCAGATCATGCGCAAGACGACGACGTCATCGTGGAAGACACGCTTTCTTATTGTCAGCTGTCTTTCTGCAGGGGCCCTGGCACTCGCCGGCTGCAGCGGTTCCGGCTCAGTCAGGTTGAACCATCCACCGGGAAGCTCGGTGCCGCCAGGCGGCGCGGGTGGAGGTGGTACGCCCGCCGGTGGTGGTAGTGACAACGGCGGAGGATCCGGAGGCACCGGGTCGGGCACCGGCTCAGGCGGAGGCTCCGGAGGATCGGGCGGAGGTTCCGGCGGATCCGGCGACGGTGGTGGTGGTGGTGGTGGTGGTGGCGGCGGTTCCGGCGATGGCGGCGCCTCATTGCCCCCACCCAGCGGGCTGACCGGAGCGGTGCTCACCGACGCCGGCAACATCGTGGCGACTGCAGGCGGAGCCGTGTCGGGTATCGGCGCGCAGATTCCCAACCAGGTATTGCTCGGTGGCAGCAATGGCGTCACCGACGGACTCGCGGGCGTAGTCACGAATGTCGGCAATGCGGTCACCGCCGCCGGCGATGGCGTCAGCAGCGGCCTGGGCCAGGTGGGCAACATCGACGACCCAGTCGGCACTACCCTGGGCAGCACCGGAACCGTGGTGACGTACACCGGCGACGCCGTGGACAGCCTGGGCCAGACGGTAGACAGCCTCGGCGCGTTCCAGGGGTCGCCGATCCAGCCGATCACCTCTGCCCTCGGCGGCGGCATCTCCATGCTCGGCAACGGGCTCAGCGATGGCGGCACCGCGCTCGACCAGATCATCGCGGCCGGATCGGTGCAATCGCTCACGCAATCGTTGAGCGGTGTCGTCACGCCCATCGCCGTGCTGGGGCAGTCCGGCGCCAGCGGCGGCTCGACCAACATCGTGGCGCTGGCCTCACGCTCCGCGGGCGGCCTGGTGGATGGCGGCTCGAACCTGGTGAGCGGGCTCGGTAGCGCGGTGGCTTCGCAGTCCCTGCCACTGGGCGGCAGCAGCACCACCCAGGCGCTGGGCGGCACGTTGCAGACGCTGGGCGGTTCGCTGGGCACGCTCGGCGCTGGCCTGAACAACGGCCTCGGCCAAACCGGCAGCATCGCCGATCCGGTCGGAGTGACCGCGACGGCGGCGGCCGGTACGGTCGGCGGGCTCGGCCAGACAGTCACCAGCGCTGGCGGAACGTTGGCCACGGTTGGCGACAACACGGCACTTGCACCGGTCACCGGCACCGTAGGCGGTGTCGTCGCCACCACCGGACAGGCCGTCACCGCGGTAGGCGGTGGCCTGGGTGATGCGATCGCCAGCGGCCCGCTGCAACCGGTCACCGGCACGCTCAGCCAGGTGGTGAATGGCGTGGCCGGTGCTGGCGGTGGTGGCGGCGGCGTACTGCAGCCAGTCACCGGCACCCTCGGCAACGCGGTCGGCGGCCTCACCGGCAGCGTGGGACTGTCCGGAACGCTCGGCCTCTCCGGAACGGTGCAGGGTGGCAGTTCGGCCTCGTCGCAGAGCTCCTCCGGCTCGGGCGGCCTGCTCGGCGGCCTGCTCGGCTCCAAGGGGGGCAGCGACTGACGATCCATGCAAGACCGGAACGGGGGCGGCAACGCCCCCGCTTCCATTGCGCCAACGGGCGCCCTCGCCGCCCGGACTCCCCATCCACGACACAAGGACACGTCATGAAGAGAGGAGCCTGCCTGCTGCTCGGCGCCACGCTCGTCGCCGGCGCCCAGGCACAGCAATCCCGCCCGTACGTGGGCAACCCCTTGCAGACCCTGCCGACACCGGTGCCGATGGCGCCGACGCCCTCGATTCGACTCAGCGTGCAACCGCAGCGCAACGCGCAGTTGCAGGCGCTACTGGCACGGACCCTGGTTCCCACCCGCTTCGAGATCGCCGGCGCACACGCCTTGCCGGTGAGCGAGATGGCGAAATTGTTCCAGCCGCTCGCCGGACATGCCGTGCGAGTAGCCGACCTGATTGCCGCCGCCGACAAGGTCAGGGCGCTCTACGAGTCCCATGGCTACGCGCTCTCGTTCGCCTACATCCCGGCCCAGACCTTCACAGGCGGCGTGGTGCGCGTGGTGGTGGTGGAAGGCTATGTGGCGCAGGTGCAGATCAACGGCGACGCCGGCTCGCTGGAGCCGAAGATCCGCGCCATCACCGCGCACATCCAGGGTGAGCGCCCGCTGCGCACCGCGACGTTCCAGCGCTACGTGCAGTTGCTGGGTCGGCTGCCCGGCACTCATATCGATGTCAACGTTCCAGCCCCCACCACTACCGACGGCGCCACCCGACTGGAACTCAACCTCACGCGTACCCGCTTCAACCTGGCCAGCAGCGTCGACTTCAATCACCCTGGCGTGCAGGGCTTGCTGAGCGCCACCTTGAACGGCCTCTCCCCGCTGGGCGAGAAGCTCACGCTGTCCACCCTCTTTCCGCGCGGTCGCGGCTCGCAGCGTTACGACGCCGGTTCGCTGGCGGTTCCGGTGGGTTCGGACGGGCTGCAGCTAAGCCTTGATGGCTCGCGCTACGACGGCCGGCCGGATGATTCGTTCCAGTCGCTCCCCGAACTGAGCCGGCGTCTGACCCAGCACCGCCTGCAACTGGCCGCGAGCTACCCGCTGCAGCTCTCCGCCGAACACGTCCAGGAAATCGGCGGCGGCACCTATCGCGCCGACGTCATCGACCGCTACCGCAACATCGTCACCAACGCGCAGCTCAGCCTGGACAGTCGGGTCCGCGTGCTCTTCGCCACCTTCGACGACCAGCGCACGAGCACCCGCCGCAGCCGCAAGCTCAGCTTCGCCATCACCAAGGGACTGGATCGTTGGGGCGCGGAGTCGGTCGCGCGCAGCAGCCTCAGCGATGTCCCGCTGGCGTACCCCGGCGATGTCGCCTTCACCCGCTACAACGCCAGCCTCGAGCAGGCCGATCAATGGACCGCGCGCTTCGGCACGCGCTTGAGCGTGGCCGGGCAGTACAGCGCCGACACCCTGCCAAGCACCGAGCGGATCACCTTCGGCGGGGCGCGCTACGCGCTGGCCTACGATCCGGGCGAGGCCGCCGGCGACAGCGGCTGGGGACTGTCGCTGGAGCTCAACCGCAACTGGTCGGTGGGAAAGCGTTACCTGAAAACGCTGACCCCGTACGTCGTTGCGCAGGTGGCCCGGGTCTACGTCCATCAGGGCCATCTGCCGATCGACCGCCTGGGCTCGGCCGGCGTGGGTTTGCGCATGTCCGACGATCGCCACTACGCGGTCGATCTCACCGTGGCACAACCGTTCGGCGACCGTCCGCTCGAGGCAAGCCGTCGGCGCCCGCGCATCAATCTCGGGCTTTCCTACCAGTTCCGCTAGCTCAGGGCGCAACGGCAACGCCGGTGCGCCGCTCGTGGCCAAAGGGCTTGACCCTCACGTAACGTGAGCCCTTAGCGTGCGGTCCACGCGAGGCGAACGGAGTGACGACGATGCAACTGACGGTGGGCGAACTGGCAAAGCGTAGCGGGCTGACCGTGCGCACCCTGCACCACTACGACGCGATCGGCCTGCTCAGTCCGTCCTCGCGTTCCGGTGCCGGCTATCGGCTCTACGGGCAGGCGGACATCGAGCGCCTGCACCGCATCCAGGCCCTGCGTCAGCTGGGCCTGCCGCTGGCCGACATTGGACTTGCCCTGTCCGGGCCACAGCCACCGCTGGCCGAACTGGTGGATCGCCAGATCGCCCAGCTCGACCGCGACCTGGCCGATGCCGCCCGCCTGCGGGAGCGGCTGGTGCATCTGCGCAGCCAACTCGTGGCCGGACAGCCCCCCGACCTGGCCGACTGGCTGGACACGCTGGAGCAGATGACGATGTACGAAAAATATTTCACTCCCGAGGAACTCAAGACCCTGCCGCTGCACACCGACCCGGGCCTCTTGCCGGCCTGGAGCGCGCTGGTGACTGCCGTGCAGTCGGCGATGGATCGCGGCGCCACGCCGGATGACGCCGACGCGCAGCAACTCGCCCTGCAGTGGATGGAGATGGTCGGCCGCGGCACCGGCAACAACCCGGCCTTTCTGCTGCGCCTGCGCACGATGACCGAAGACGAGCCGGGCATGCGCGAACGCAGCGGCATCACGCCGACGCTGGAGCGGTTCGTGGAGGAATCCATGGTGAGCGCGCGGCTGGCGATCTTCGCGCGCTACCTCGACGAGCGCGAAATGCAGCGGATGCGCCAGCACTACGGCAAGCAGATGTACACCTGGCCCGAGCTCATCGCCGAACTGCGCACCGCACTCGCCGACGGCGTGCCCGCGCACGATCCGGCCGTGCAGACCTTGGCGCAGCGCTGGATGGCGATGTTCCGCGAGTACGCCGGCGACGATCCGGCCACCCACGCGAAGATCCGCGAGGCCTATGCGCGCGAGCCGGACCTGCGCAGCGGCAGTGCGGTCGACGACGCCTTGCTCGCCTACGTGCGCGAAGCCGCGACGAGCGCGATCCCCCGCCCGCACTGACGGCCAGCCCGGCGCGCAGCCCCGGCTGTCGCGCCGCGCCCTTATCCGCCCTGCAACTCGGCCAGCTGCTGGCGCAGCGAGGCCACCTCGGCCGTCAGCTCCGCCACACGCCGACGCAACTGCTGCAGTTCACCCTCCGTGCCAGCAGCCGCATCCGGGTCAGCCGCCGGAATCTCCTTCGGCTTGCGCCGCGATTCGCGTACGCGCTTGGCGGCCTCCTTCAGTTCCCTGTCGCCGCCGCTGGCCGCCGCGCGCTGCTCGTCCTCCGGCAGGCTGGCCACGGCTGCGGCGGCATTGATCGAGATCGTTCCGGCCTTCACCGCCTCCACCACCTCGGGCGCAGCCTGCTTGCGGATCTTCTCGATCAACCCGACCTGCGTGTTGCTCAGCCGCGCAGCCTTCGCCAACGCCTCGCGACTGGGTGGTGCCTCCACCGGCGCCTCCGGCGCGCTGGCTGCCGGTTCGATCGCCGGCGCCGCATCTTCCGTGGCCGCTTCCGCGTCTTCCGGAATCGGCGGCAGCGGCGGCAACTTCACCCGCGCCTGTGCGCGACGCGCAGCGAGGATGTCGCGCTTGCGCAGCGCCAACTCGCCACGCTGGAACACCGACAGGCTGCGCCGCCCCAGATGCTGGTCGATCATCCACAGGTGCACGTCGTCCATCGACTGGAAATGCGGATGCTGCACGGTCTGGAACGGCTGGCCGTGCTTGCGGCAGATGGCGTAGCGGTGATGCCCGTCGACCAGGATCTCGCCCCACAGCACCAGCGCGTCACGACAACCCTCGGCGAGAATGCTGCGCTCCAGCGCCTCGTATTCTTCCGGCGTCATCGGCTCGATGTAGGCCTTGAGTTCTTCGTTGACGACGATGTTCATGCGGCGCGTACCCAACCAAGCAAAGCGGCCGCGCATTTTAGGGATTGGAGGCGCATAGCGCTGCCTTGTATTTCGACGCGCTGCGTGTTTCGAACAAAGGCGATGCGAAGCGAGCCGTCTCCAGATCCCTTCGGGAGTCGAGCGGGTCGGGACGATCAGGCCCGCAGGGGAACGGGCAGGACGCCCGTTCCTTTTCGTCAGGGCAGGAGCCCTGTCGAAAAGCCCGGCCCGACCCGCGTGCCTGGAGCGCCGCAGGCGCGGAAGGACGACGGACGCAGGGTGGCCTTCTTTTGGCTACTTTTCTTGGCCAGACAAGAAAAGTCGCTCGGCGGCCGAAGGACGTCGAAACCGCTCTTGAGCCCGGATCAAAGCAAAGACGCTGGATGACCGGCATTCGCCGTTGAAGAGCGCCTCCAGCCTTCGCTGGGATGACGGTGAGGTCATGTCGCGCATGCAAGCTACGACCGAACAAAAAGAAAGGGCGGCCGAAGCCGCCCTTCCCTCAAGCCGAACCGAAGCGGCTTACTTCTTCGCGAACAGGTGCTCGACGCCGGCGCGCTCCTCGCGGAGCTCCTTGTCGGTGGCATCCATGCGGGCACGCGAGAAATCGTTGATTTCCAGGCCCTGCACGATCGCGTACTTGCCGTTCTTGATGGTCACCGGGTAGCCGTAGATGACGCCCGGGGCGATGCCGTAGGAACCGTCCGACGGGATGCCCATCGAGACCCAGTCGCCCTCGGCGGTGCCCAGCGCCCACGAGCGCATGTGGTCGATCGCGGCCGAGGCGGCCGAGGCGGCCGACGAGGCGCCGCGCGCCTTGATGATCGCCGCGCCGCGCTGCTGCACGGTGGGGATGAAGTCGCTCTCATACCAGGACTGATCGACCAGGCTCAGCGCGGCCTTGCCGTCCACGGTGGCGTGGTGCAGGTCCGGGTACTGGGTGGAGCTGTGGTTGCCCCAGATGGTCATCTTCTTGATGTCGGTGGAGTGCTTGCCGGTCTTCTCGGCGAGCTGGCTCAGCGCTCGGTTGTGGTCCAGGCGGACCATCGCGGTGAAGCAGTTCGGATCCAGGTCCGGCGCGTTCTGCTGGGCGATCAGGGCGTTGGTGTTGGCCGGGTTGCCGACCACCAGTACCTTCACGTCGCGCTTGGCGTGGTCGTTCAGCGCCCTGCCCTGCGGGCCGAAGATGGCGCCGTTGGCCTCCAGCAGATCCTTGCGCTCCATGCCCGGACCGCGCGGACGCGCGCCGACCAGCAGCGCGTAGTCGACGTCCTTGAAGGCGACGTTGACGTCATCGGTAGCCACGGTGCCGGCCAGCAGCGGGAAAGCGCAGTCATTGAGTTCCATCACCACGCCCTGCAGCGTCGGCAGCGCCGGGGTGATCTCCAGCATGTGCAGGATCACCGGCTGGTCCGGACCCAGCATGTCGCCCGCGGCGATGCGGAACAGCAGGGCGTAACCGATCTGGCCGGCGGCGCCGGTGACGGCAACTCGAACGGGGGCTTTCATGGGGTTGGCTCCTTGGTGGGAAGGTGAGGCGTTTGTAGGAGCGGCTTCAGCCGCTCCTACAGGGGGGTCATGTGAGTTCGGCGAAGAATTGGGTGATGCGATCCAGGCCCGGCTGCAATTGGGCCGTGGGACAGGTGTAGGAGATGCGCATGGCGCGCGGCTCGCCGAACGCCGAGCCCGGCACGCAGGCCACGCCCTTGGCTTCCAGCAGCGCGGCGCAGAAGCTCACGTCGTCGGTGATGGCCAGCTCGCCGTGGCGCTTGCCGAACGCGCAGGAAATGTCCGGGAACGCGTAGAACGCGCCCTGCGGCCGCGGGCAGACCACGCCGGGGATGGCGTTCAGCGCGGCCATCACGGTGTCGCGCTTGGCTGCGAACTCGGCGCACTTGGCCTGCGGTACGTCCTGCGGCCCGCTGAGCGCGGCCACCGCGGCGGCGGTGATCACTTCCGGCAGGCTGGTGATGTGGTTGGAGTTGAGCGTGGTGACCGCCTTGGCCACCACCTCGGGACCGGCGATGAAGCCGACGCGCCAGCCCGGCATGCCGTAGGTCTTGGACAGCGAGTCGACGAACACCAGCCGGTCCTTCAGCTCCGGCTTCGCGTGCACGAAGTTGTGATAGCCGATGCCGTCGAACACCATCGAGTTGTAGATGTCGTCAGTGATGATCCAGGTGTCCGGATACTTCACCAGCACCTCGGCGAGCGCGGCGATTTCCTCGCGCGTGTAGACCATGCCGGTGGGGTTGGACGGATTGTTGAACAGGAATACCTTCGGCTTGCGCTTCAGCGCCTCTTCCAGCTGCGCGGGAATGAGCTTGTAGTTCTGCTCCGGGCCGCAGTGCAGGATGTTGATCTTGGCGCCGACAATGTCCGCGATGTCGCGGTAGGTGGTCCAGAACGGCGCGGCGAAGCAGATCTCGTCGCCCTCGTCGAGCATCGCCTCGGCCAGGTTGTACAGCACCTGCTTGGCGCCGATGCCGATGGAGAGGTTCATGCGGCCGTAGCCGGTCAGGCCCAGCGCCTCAATGTGCTTGAGGAACGCATCGAGCAGCGCCTCGGCGCCGCGGTTGCTGCCGTACTGGCCGGAATCGTGGCTCAGCGACTCGCGGGCCGCGGCGTACACGTGCTCGCCGGGCAGGAAGTTCGGCACGCCGATGGAGAAGCTGATGACGTCGCGGCCAGCGACCTTGAGCTGCTTGGCTTTTTCGGCGATCAGCATGATCGCGCTGGGCTTGGCGCGGCCGACGCGCTGGGCGAGCTGGGGCATGGTGTCCTCGAGGGGATTTCCGGTCAGCAAACCGGCGAAGTTTACCACGCGGCCGCTGGCCGCCGCGGACTTGCGCGTACCGGCCGCCGATGGAGCAAGATGCGCCGGTGCCGCGGCGCGCGGCATCGCGAGGCGCCGGATCGCCTGCGCTCCCGGCCGGAGGCCATCGTCCCGACACGGAGATTTCGCACATGCATTGGCTTTGGGTGTTCCTGGTGGGCCTGATCGTCGGCCTGATCGCCAAGCTCCTCACCCCGGGCCGCGACCCGGGCGGTTTCATCATCACCGCGCTGATCGGCATCGCCGGTTCGGTCCTGGCCACGTGGGCCGGACAGAACCTGCTGCACATCTATGGACCGGGCGAGTCCGCCGGACTGATCGCCTCGGTGATCGGCGCCGTGGTGCTGCTGGTGCTCTACCACGCGGTGTTCAAGAACAAGTCGTCCTGATCGCGGAACACCCCGAGGCCCGGAGCGGTGCGCCGGGCCTCCTCCGGCTCAGCCGAAGAGTTTTCCGGCCAGGCCGGACAGTGCAGAGAGATCGACCCTGCCACCGCCGTCCGCTGGCACCTGCCCGTCGGGCGTGAGGTGGTCCACCGCGTGCGGCAGCACCTGCGACAGCTGGCCCAGCAGCTGGCCCTGGTCCATGCCCAGCTTGCTCGCCATCTCCTGCAGTACACCGCCGAGCCCACCCCCGCCGAGCGCTTGACCGAGCTGCCCCGGCGACACCGGCTGGTTGGCGCCGGTGCCGACCCAGGACTGCACGACGTCGCCCAGCCCGTGCTGCTGCAGCAGGGCCACCAGGCCCTGCACGCCGCCAGCGCGCTGGATCAGCTCCGCTGCCGTTCCCAGCAGGGAACCCCCGCCCTGCCCGCCGCTACCCAACAGATCGCCCAGCAATGACATGGCCTGCTCCCTGGATCGGCGCGCCACCGCGCCTCGCCGGCCGAGCATAGGCCGATCCAGCCAGCCCAACTACCGCGTTGCGGACCGGCCCAAACGACAGCGGCCGCCCGAAGGCGGCCGCTGTCGCAACGCATGACGGCGCAGATCAGCTGCGCGCGTCGAGGATCGCGTTCCACTCCTTTACACGCTCGGCCTGCGCGGCTAGCAGCGCGTCGACGTCGCCTTCCACGGTGACCTTCTCGATGGTGTCGCCCTGACGAATTGCGTCGACCACTTTCTGGTCGTCAGCGCCCACCACTTCGCCGAACACGCTGTGCTTGCCGTCCAGCCACGGCGTGGCGCCGTGGGTGATGAAGAACTGGCTGCCGTTGGTGCGCGGACCGGCGTTAGCCATCGACAGCACGCCCGGCTTGTCGTGGCGCAGCGACGGGTTGAACTCGTCTTCGAACTTGTACCCCGGGCCACCGGTGCCGGTGCCCTGCGGGCAGCCGCCCTGGATCATGAAGTCGCTGATCACGCGGTGGAACGACAGGCCGTCGTAGTAGCCACGCTTGGCCAGGTTGACGAAGCTCGCCACCGTCACCGGGGTCTTGTCGTCGTGCAGGCGCAGGTGGATCGGGCCGCGGTTGGTCTGGAACGTAACGTTGATGGTCATCGCAAATCCTTGGGCTCGTGACGCGCTGCCGTGGCGGCCACGGCGGCAAAGGGCCGGCAAGGATAACGCAGCCGCCCGGCCCCGGGCGTGACCCCACCGCCGGCCGTTCAGGGCAGACCGAGCATCTCGGCGCGCAGCGCGGATCCGCCGCGCGGCTGCGCCGCCGGCGTCGGCAGTTCGCTCGGCCACGGCGCGCCCTCGAACAGGTGCGACCACAATCGATCCAGCGCGGTGTAGCCGTAGGGCATCAGCGGCACGTGCGCGGCGCCGAAGGCAGGCACGGTGAGGAAGGCGTCGAAGTGCTGCGCGTACGGTACACGCCAGTACAGCGGCGCACGGCCCTCACTGCGCAGCCAGGCCACGTAGGGCTCGGAGGTGAATGCCGTGGGCAGCAGGCCATCGCTGGCGCCGTGCAGCACCCAGAGCGGCAGGTCGGCGCGCGGCAGCCGGATAGCGGTGGCCGCCACGCTGGCCCGCACGGCCTGTGCCATAGCGGAGTCGCCGGTCCACAGCTGGCGCAGGCAATCGAGGCTGGCGAGCGTGGGATCGTCGCTGCGATCCATGCCGCCGCGCAGCGCGATGCCGTTGCCCGGCGGAATGCCCGAGCCGTCCGCCCACCACGCCGCGCGCGTGGCCGCATCGGCCGGCGCCGGCTGGTTGTCCTTGTCGATCGTCACGTAGCGGAAGCCGCACGGCATCTCGGTGGCGCCGGTGCGCGCGTAGGAGGAGGCGTAGCCGGCCGCGATCACCCGCCACAGGTCGAACGCGGTGGTGCTGGCCGCGGTGGCGATCGCCTCGTCGGTCCAGCCGTGTGCACGCAGTTGCTCGTAGGCGGCTTCACCCTGCGCTGCCAGCGTGCTGCCAGCGAGTCGGCCCTGCGCATGCAGGGTCTTGCAGCGCTGCACGGCGGCCGGGGGCACCGAGCCATCCGGCGCGCGCGCGAACGGCGCCTTGGCGAAGCGCGACGTGGTCAGCGCGCACGGCAACCAGACTGCCGCCTCGGTGGCGTAATCGAACATCGGCCGGCCATGGCCGGGCACGTATACGTTGGGCTCCAGCGCGATCACGCCGGCGAACAGATGCCCGTCATCCAGGCCCGCCGCCTGCAGCACCGCGCCGCCACCGTTGGACAGGCCGGTGGCGATGATCTTCGTGTTCTGCGCGGTGAACGGCGCCTGCGCGGGAAACGCGCGATCGAGCATGGCTAGGCCGAACTGCGCGGCTTGGATCACGTCGCGACCCCAGTCGGCCTCCGGGTTGTCGCCCGAGTGCATCTGCTTCACCGCGATGCCAGCATCGGCGGCGGCGGGCGTGGGCTCGAACTCCAGCATGGCCTCGCCGCGCTTGGCACGCGTGCCGTCCAGTTGCACGCCGCTGTCGTCGGCATAGTCGAAATAGCCCGCGCCGGTGCCCTTGTCGGTGTAGGCCACCGCGCAGCCCTTGGGCAGGCCCCATGCGCCGGCCAGCGAGATCGCCCCATACACCCCGCGCGAGCCGGACGAAGGCGCCACCACCAGGCAGCGATGCGCGGCGTCGAACGCATCGGGCACCTGCAGCAGCACGCGATGCGGCTGGCTGGCGCCGGGCACGCGCGCGAACGCCTGGAATTCGCGGCCGCGCACGGTCGGCACCGCACCGTAGACGGTGCCGTAGCCGCCCAGCGGACCGAGATCGGCGATGCCTTTCCAGCTGGTCTGGATCGCCCGTCGACGCAGTTCGGCCGCCGTGGGATGCGCCGGATCAACGAACGGTGACGGCGCGCCGGCCAGGCCGGCCAGCCCGAGACCGGCACTGAGCAGATCGTCGTGATCGCGATGCTCGGTGACGCGGACGTCGCTGACCAGAAATTCGGGATGGGACATCGCCACCTCCGCTCGGGATGGATGGTTGCTGCACGCCGGCAAAGCCAGCGCCAGCAGCGGCAGGACGCAGAGGGTGCGCAGGTTCATCCACGCACGATAGCAAGCGCATGCCGCACGGCCATCGTACGAAAGTCCATGCCCCCGGGCATGCCGCCCACGCACCCGCTCGACGTCCTCGCCGCCGCCGGTTAAGTTCGCCCGATGCCCCGCCTGCTGATCGCCGACGACCACCCGCTGTTCCGCGCCGCCCTGCGCCAGGCGGCCGCCGCCAGCGTGGAGGATTGCACCGTGCTGGAGGCGGCCGATCTGCACACCGCGCTGGAACGCCTGCGCGTGGACGCCGACATCGACCTGGTACTGCTCGACCTGCACATGCCCGGCAGCCAGGGCCTGTCCGGGCTGGCGGCGCTGCGCGGCCAGCATCCGGGCGTGGCGGTGCTGGTGGTATCCGCGCACGACGAGCCGCGGGTGATCCGGCGCGTGCTCGACCACGGCGCGGCCGGATTCATTCCCAAGAGCGCCAGCCCCACAGAAATTGGCGAAGCGATTCGCGCCGTACTCGACTGTCGCCGCTGGCTGCCGCCCGCGCTCGATGCCGCGGTGGCCTCCCTGCCCGCCGACCCGGCCGACACCGATCTGGCCGGCCGCCTGGCCCGCCTAACCGAACAGCAATACCGCGTGCTCGCCCTGCTCGCCGACGGCCTGCTCAACAAACAGATCGCCGACCGCCTGGCGATCCAGGAGCGCACGGTGAAGGCGCACGTCACCGCCATCTTCGAAAAGCTCGGCGTGCGCAACCGCACCCAGGCCAGCGGCGTGCTGAAGGCGCTGGAACTGGGCGAGCCTGCGCGGGTCGTTTGATTCCCCGACGCCACTTTTCCCACCCAAGGAGACTTCCATGACCGACGCCGCCCGCGCCGACACCGCCCTGCTACTGATGGATCTGCAACCGGGCATCCTCGCCAACTATCAGGACGCCGAGTACCTGCCGCGCATCGCCGGCGCGCTGGCCGCCGCACGCGCTGCCGCGCTGCCGGTAATCTGGGTACGCGTGGCCTTCCGCAACGGCTATCCGGAAGTGGCCCGCGACAACCCTGTATTCGCGGGCATCAGTAGTTCCGGCCGCCTCACCGAGACCGGCGCGGACACGCAGATCCATCCCGACCTCGACGTACAACCGCAAGACGTGCTGATCACCAAACGCCGCTTCAGCGCCTTTGCCGGCAGCGATCTGGATGTGGTGCTGCGTGCCGCGGGTGTGCGGCATCTGGTGCTGGCCGGCGTGTCGACCAGCGGCGTGGTGCTGTCGACCGTGCGCCTGGCCGCCGACCTCGACTACCGCCTCACCGTACTCACCGACGGCTGCCTGGACGGCGACGCGGAAGTGCACCGCGTGCTTACCGAGAAAGTATTCCCACGCCAGGCGACGGTGCGCTCCGTCGAGGACTGGGTCGCGAGCCTCGCCGGCTGAGCGACGAAGGGCGCAGATGCCGGACCGCACCGGCATCTCGCCTGCGCCTGTAAGCAGATATTGCTGCCGCTCAGACAACACACACTCGCTCACACTTACGACCGAACGGACACACCTCGGCGCGATCCCGCTGCCTACGATCTGGCTTCCCCTTCCACGGAGAATCCAGCATGCAAGCACGCACCTCCCGCCTCGTCGCTACGCTCACCATCGCCTTCGCGCTGTCCACGCTGGCCCTGAGTGCCTGTGCCGGCAGCGATGCACGGGCGCAGAAGATCGCGCAGAAGGCCAAGGATCGCTTCGCCGCGGCCGACACCAACCACGACGGTCAGCTCAGCCAGGACGAAGCGAACCAGGGCATGCCGCGCCTGGCTGAGCACTTCGCCGAGATCGACACCGACAGCAACGGCCAGCTCTCCACCGCCGAGATCGTGGCCTACATCCAGCAGCGTCGCGGCTCGCGCTGAGGTCGTTGCCATGCGTTCCGCCCTGGTGGCCCATGCGGTGCTCACGGATGAGCCCGCTCCCCCACCCAACCGTTCCATGCCCGCCAACACGGTGATTCCGGTGCTGCTTTACCCCGACCTGCGCGCGGCGGTGGCCTGGCTGGGCGCGGCGTTCGGCTTCGACGAGCGTCTGCGCGTTGGCGACCATCGCGCCCAGCTGTGCTTCGGCAGCGCCTGCATCGTGGTGGCGCAGAGCGACCCGCCCTATCCGCTCGGCGTCAACAGCACGCACGCCACGATGGTGCGCGTCGCCAACCTGGCCACGCATTACCGCCGCGCGGCGGCAGCCGGCGCGCGCATCGCCAGCGCGCCGACCGACTACGCCTTCGGCGAGCGCCAGTACACGGCCGTCGATCTCGGCGGCCATGTATGGACCTTTTCGCAGACCATCGCCGACTGCGAGCCGGCGGCATGGGGCGGCGAGCTGATCGACGCGGCAGCGGGTGCGCCATGACGAGCCACGTCGTGCGTGCCAGCGGCCGGCTGCTGCTGGCTGTGGCGATACTGCTCGGCTTGTCCGGCTGCGTGGCGTTGCTGGTCCGCGGCGGCAAGCGCCTGTACCAGGCAGCGACCAAGACGGCGTCCAGCGCGCTGGCGGTCACCGCGGGATCGACGTCGCCCCCCGCTGCGGTGCGCGCTGCGCTCGAACAGGCGGTGCGTTCGGGTGCGCCCGGCGTGACGGCGATCGCCATGCACGGCGGCCAGCGGCTGTTTCGCCTCGACCTTGGCAAGATCGCGCCCGATGCCGAACTGCCGGTGGCGTCCGCCTCAAAGTGGATGACCGCGGCGCTGGTGATGAGCGTGGTCGACGAGGGGCGCCTCGCGCTGGACGCGCCGATCTCGCGCTATCTGCCGGATTTCACCGGCGAGGCGGGCCGCATCACCTTGCGCGAACTGCTGGCGCAGACGGCTGGCACCGGCAGCCTGCGCGACGGCGTGGACATCCGCCAGGACCCGCGCATGACGCTCGCCGAGTCGGCCGCCGAGGTCGCCCATCGCCCGCTGCAGGATCCGCCCGGCACCGTGTTCCGCTACGGCGGACCGGGCTTCCAGGTGGCCGGTGCGGCGGTGGAAGCCGTCACCGGTAGACGCTGGGCCGATTTGTTCGACGAACGCATCGCGCGTCCGCTGGGCATGCATCACACCCGCTGGGAACACCTGCCCGCGCACGGCGTATCGCCCCAGCAGACGCGCAATCCGCTGCTGCAGGGCGGCGTGGTGACCACGGCGGACGACTACATGCGCTTCCTCACCATGCTGGCGCAGCACGGCCGCTACGGTGATCGGCAGATTCTCTCCGCGCAGGCGGTCGACGCGATGGAAAAGGTGCAGACGCTGGGCAAGCCAATGGCCTACCGCCCGCCGGGCGCGCGCGACCGGGCGACGCAATATGCGCTGGGCAACTGGTGCGAGCGCTGGACCGCCGTAGGCGACTGCACCCTGGTCTCCAGCCCGGGCGCCTTCGGCACCTTCCCGTGGATCGACCGCACCAGCGGCACCTACGGCATCTTCTTCGTCGACAGCCGCCTGCCCAAGGTGGCGGCGTACTTCTACCAGGCGCGCAGCGCGATCCTCGCGCAGACGCCGTGATGCATTCGACGCTCAACCGGCGGCGACGGCGCCCTTGGCCACCCGCTGCAATACCTGGCGCAGCGCCAGCGGCTTGAGCGGCTTGTAGAGCAGGCCCACGCCGCGATCGAGCAGGCGCTGGCGCAGCTCGCCATCGCGGTCGGCGGTGACGATCACCGCGGCCACCGGGCCGTGGCGGGCCTGCAGCTGGTCGAGCACCTCGAGCCCGGTGCGACCACCGTCGAGGTGGAAATCCAGCAGGTGGATGTCCGCCGGCCATGGCGCGGCCAGCGCCTGCTCCAGGTTGCGCGCGGCATGCACTTCCCAGCCCCAGCCGACCAGCAGGTGGCTGAGTGCCGCCAGCGCCGCCGGCTCGTTGTCGACGACCACGGCGCGGCCGGCCGGCAGCGATTGCGGTGCGGGGACGAGCTGCGGCAACGCCCGGCTCGGCGCGGCGATCGGTACGTCCAGGTGAAACACGCTGCCGCGCCCCGGCGTGGAGCGCAGGCCCAGCGGGTGATCCAGCAGCGCGGCCATGCGCTGGGCGATCGACAGGCCCAGGCCCAGCCCCTGCCCGCCCGCCGCGCTGCCGCGGCGGAACTCCTGGAAGATCAGCTGCTGCTCCTCGCGCGCGATGCCCGGCCCGGTGTCCCACACCTCCACCCGCAGCGCGTCGCCGCGGCGGCGCACGCCCAGCAGCACGCGGCCGCACTCGGCGTAGCGCAGCGCGTTGGAAAGAAAGTTCTGCAGCACCCGGCGCAGCAGTTGCGGGTCGGTGCGCACCCACGCGCTCGTGGCGACCACGTCGAAGCGCACACCACGGTCGCGCGCAATGGCGCGGAACTCGGCGGCGAGCGGATCGAGCACCTCGGCCAGCGCCACCTCGCGCGGCTGCGGATGCAGCCGGCCACCCTCCAGCCGCGCGATGTCGAGCAGGCCGGCGAGCAGGCCCTCGGTAGCCGACAACGCGCCGTTGAGATGCTGCGCAGTGGCCGCATCGGCGCCGCGCTCGGTGAGCGCATGGGCGAACAGCTGCGCGGCGTGCAGCGGCTGCATCAGGTCGTGGCTCACCGCGGCAAGGAAACGGCTCTTCGCCTCGTTGGCGCGCTGCGCCTCGCTGGAAGCGGCGGCGAGCGCGCGGGTGCGCTCTTCCACGCGCTGCTCCAGCGTCTCGTTGATGCGCTTGAGCGCGGCCTCGGCCTGGCGGAACGCGGTGACGTCGGTGAACGTAGCCACGAAGCCGCCGCCGGGCATCGGGTTGCCACGGATCTCCACCACCGTGCCGTCGGGAAAGCGCCGCTCGGAAAGATGCTGCGTGCCCGCGTGCATATGCTGCAGCCGGCGATGCACGCGCGCCTCACGCGTGTCCTCGTCGAACACCTCGCCGACGATACCCAGCGTCACCGCGTAGCGCGTGAGGTCGGCTACCGGGCGACCTACCTGCAACAGCTCCGGCGGGTAGTCGAACAGGCTGGCGTAGCGGCTGTTCCACGCCACCAGCCGCAGCTCGGCATCCACCACACAGATGCCCTGGCTCATGTTCTCCAGCGCCGCCTCCAGCACGCGCTGGTTGAAGCGCAGATCCTGCGCCGCCTCGCCGACGATCGCCGCGACAGTGTCCAGATCACCGCGCCCCTGGCGATGCACCACTTCCAGCAGCAATCGCGCGGAGGCCGCGCCGATCACCGCCGCCAGCTCGTGCTCCACCTCGGCCATGCGCGTGGCGCCGGCCAGCCCGTGGGCCGGGGCCTGAGCAAACAGATGCTCGACGCGCTCCGGCGGCAGGAAGCGCACCGCCAGCGCGCGCAGCTCCGCCACCCCCACGTCGCCCAGGCCGGCGGCGCCCGTCGCCTGGCCGTAGCGCGTGCCGGCCAGCCAGGCGATCACCGCCACGTTCACCGCCAGGCTGAGCACCACCGCGCGACCCAGCCGGCTCCAGTCGCCCAGCCCGAGCAGGCGGTCCGGCGCCAGCCAGTCCTGCCCCAGCGGGCCGGCCAGCAGCCAGGCCGGCGCCTCCGGCAGCACCACCGGCAGCAGGATGTAGAACCACACCAGCGTGCCCGCGGCGAGTCCGGCCGCCACCGCGCGCGGCCCCAGCTGCGGCTTGTACATCGCCACCAGCAGCGCTGGCGCGAGCCCGGCCAGCGCTGAGAAAGAGATCGCGCCGATGTCGGCCAGCGCGTCGTTGCGCGCCAGCACGCGGCTGTAGCCCCAGGCCAGCAGGATCACGATGAGGATCGCCACGCGCCGCTGGCTGATCACCTCGCCGCGCAGGTCGCCGCGCTCGTCGCGACCCCAGCCCGCGCGCACGCGCAGCGGCGCGATGAAGTGGTTCACCACCATCAGGCTCAGCGCCAGCGTGGCGACCACCACCATGCTGGTCGCCGCGCTCAGGCCACCGAGGAAGGCGACCAGCGCCAGGCCATGACGCTCCTGCGCCATCGGCAGCGCCAGCACGTACAGATCCTGCGGCACGCCGCTCGGCCCCAGCCAGGCGTCGCCGAGCCGCGCCAGCGGCAGGATCGGCAGGGAAATCAGCAGCATGTACAGCGGAAACAGCCAGCGCGCGGTGCGCACGTGGCGCTCGTCGCGGCACTCCACCACGCCGGCGTGGAACTGGTGCGGCAAGGTGAACATCGCCAGCGCACCGAGCAGGATCAGCGCCGGAAAGCCGCGACTGTCATGTGGCACCGGCAGCGGCGGCGGCAGGTGCGCCGGCAAAGGCGTGAACAACAACGAGCCCAGCGCCAGCATCGCGCCCAGCTTGAACAGCGACTCGAACGCCATCGCCAGCACCAGCCCGCGATTGTGCGCGGTGGACGAGGCGCGCCGCGTACCGAACAGCATCGCGAACAGCGCCATCAGCAGCGCCACGTAGAGCGCCGAGTCCTGCCACGGCTCGGATTCGGCAAGCTGCCCGCGGTTGAGCATGGCGTAACTCATCGCCACCGCCTTCAGCTGCAGCGCGATGTACGGCACGATGCCGATGATGATCACCGCGGTCACCAGCGCCGCCAGCCCCGCGTGGCGCCCCAGCCGCACCGAGACGAGATCCGCGATGGAACCGGCGTTGTACTCGCGCGCCAACTGCACCAGCCGGCGCAGCACCGTCACCGCCAGCAGGTACATGAGAATCGCGCCGACAAACGTCGGCGGCAGCCACCAGCCGGAGCGGCTGGCCTGGGTCACCGTGCCGTAGAAGGTCCACGAGGTGCAGTGGATCGCCAGCGACAGTGCATAGACGATCGCCCAGCGCTTCTCGAACAACTGCGGCCGCCGCTCACCCAGCAGCGCCACGCCGAACAGCAGGCCAAGCCAGAGCAGCGCGGCGGCGGCGATCAGGGGCGTGCTCAGCATGGCTTGTGTACTTGGGGGAGCGACTTCAGTCGCGATGCCGTTGCCGCTTCGTTGCGGTCCAGAGCAAAGAACTTTCGTCCTCCTTCGGAGGGCGAGTCACTTTCTCTTGCGTGGTCACGCGCCCGCTTGGAGCGGGCGCGAACGGCGGAGCCGGCCCGAAGGGCGTAGGGCAAGACGCCCGGAGTAAGAGAAAGTAACCAAAGAGAAGGCCACCCCGCTTGGCGCTTTCCGGGCTCCTGCCCGGCAAGTGCGTGAGCCGGGGCCGGGCTTTTCGAACGGGCCTCCTGCCCGTGCGAAAAGGAACCGTCATCCCTGTCGGTTCCCGCTGCGCGGCCTATCGTCCCCGTCTCACCACCGCGCAGGGGCCCCGGGCCCGCACTTTCCAGAAAAACCAGATCAACAGCCAGATCTACAGCGGAGCAACAGCAGCCCGGCACTTCGCTCTGGCTGCTATTGCTTCCGCTTCCGAGCTCTAGCGGGGCAGGACGGCCCGCTGCTCTGCCCGGGGCCCCTCTGAAGCGGCGGGCGGGTGGAGGAAAGCCCGCAGGGTGGCCGGCAAGGATGCCGGCCAGTTTGGCGTCAGCACAGGATGTGCTGTCGACAAACCCCGTAACCCGGCCGCGAACCTTGCGGGCAGGATGCCCGCAAGGCGCGTAAGCGGGGTGCCCCTCTCTTTGGTTACTTTCTCTCGGGCAAGCGAGAGAAAGTGACTCGCCCTCCGAAGGAGGACGAAAGCTCGTCGCTCTGAAGCCTGTAACTCCGAATGGAGCGAGAGCGTCGCGCACAGGGTGCGCTCCTACAGCCCGACGAGAGAGAGGGCGGCGGCGGGCCACCATCAATGCTTCGCGGGCAGCCCCAACGCACGCACGGCATTCACCAGCCAGCGCAGCTGCACGCCGTGGCGGGTGTCGTAGTCGGTGCCGGAGTATCCCCACCAGTCCCAGCATGCCTGCGGATTCAAGGGCGCGAAGCTTGCGCGGGTCTGAGGATAAAGCACCGCCACGCCGTAGGCGTCGGCCCAGCGGTTGAAGCCGGCGTCCTTCACGAACGTCTCGCCGATCGCATCGGCATTCTGCTTGCAGCCGTGCAGTGCCACCACCAACCCGCACGGCTTGCCGGCGGCGCAGGCGGGCGGCAGGTAGAGGTAACCCTTGGGCGCCAGGAAGGCATCGGCGCCGTCGGGGCGCAACGCGTCCTGGTCGAAATCGAGCACGCGCCCCGTGGCCGCGTCAGCCACCGGCTGCGGGGACGCACCGAACAGCTGGTGGAAGATCTCGCCGGCTGCGTCGAACCCACAATGGCCCAGGTACGGCGATACCGACTGGCCGCAGTCCTCGCCCTTCGCCGCGATCGGCAGGTTATGCGCGAAGTCGCGCGCGCCATCGTCCACCACCTGCATGCCGGCGAGCGCGGGATCGCCGTCGCGCAGGCGTTGGTAGAACTGCGCACCCGCCTCGGCCACCGCCGGAGCGACGACGCCGTCAGCCTTGCCATGCAGCAGGTAGACGTGCGACTTGGCCAGCGCATCCAACGAACCGATCTTGCCCGCCGCCGCGCGCTCGCGCGCGTTCGCCACCAGCGCGTCGACGTCGATCGCCGGCGCGCCCTTCATGCAGCTGCTCAGCGCCGTCTGCAGGTTGCTGCCGGCGCAGCCGTAGGGGCCGCCAGCCACCAGCGCCGCATCGGGAAAGATTTCCGGATAGGCCAGCTGCGCCTGCGTAGCCATGTATGCGCCGGAAGAGAGGCCGACCACGGCGACGCGTGCGGCGTCGAGCTGCAGGTGCGGCAGGCGCGCATCGTGGCGCGCGGCGCAGGCGGCGCCGGCGACCAGCACAAGGCTCAGTCCCAGCAGGCGCAGTGGGGGGAACGAAGGCATCGAAAACTCCTCGAGGCACGTTGGAAAAGAAAACGACCCGCGCGATCGGGGAGAGCATCGCACGGGTCGCAGGGCGAGCGGCGCAGCCGCCTCAGAAGGTGTAGCGTGCGCTCAGCGTGACCATCCGCGGCGCACCGTAGAAGCCGGTGACGATGCCCAGCGCACCGATGTTGTAGCCAGTGGTGCGGTAGGACTTGTTGGCCAGGTTGGTGCCCTGCAGGCTCACGCTCCACGGCTGATCGATCTGCCAGATCACGCCCGCGTTCCACAGCCCGTAGGCCTTCTGTGCGATCAGCGGCGACAGCGTGGTTTCCGGATACACCATGCCCTGGTAGGCGTAGTTGATGCGCGCGGTGAGGCTGCCGCCGTCACCCACCGGCCGGGTGTTTTCCAGCGACAGGCCGCCGGACCACTTAGGCGCGTTGGTGAACTTCTGCTGGTCGGCGATGTTGACGCCGCCGCTCAGGAACTCGGTGTACTTGGTCTTGAGGTAGGCGAAGTTTCCACTGAAGGTCCAGCCATCGGCCGGCTTCCAGGCGAACTCCTCCTCCAGGCCATCGATATGGCCCTTGCCGGCGTTGGTGAAGTCGCCGAAGAAGCCCTGGCTGCCGTTGGGCAAGGTGTAGGAGGTGAACACCGACAACTGGATGTCGGAGTAGATGTTGTGGAACAGCGCCGTGTTCATCATCAGCGCGTCGTCGAAGAAGGTCATCTTGCTGCCCAGCTCGAACGACTGCACTTTCTCGTCGTTGATCGGTCGGCACGAGCTGGGAATCGCCGCGCAGTTCGCGCGGATGTTGTAGCCGCCGGAGTGGAAGCCGGTGCTGTAGCTGGCGTAGAGCTTCACCTGGTCGCTCGCGCTCCAGTCCAGCGACACCTTCGGCGAGGCGTTGTTGGTGGTGTGCGAGCCGGAGAAGTTGGCCAGCACCGAGATCGGCGTGCTGAACGATTCGTCGGCGAAGCCGTAGTTCTGGATCAGCGCGGTCTTGGTTTCGCGGGTCAGGCGCACGCCCACATCCAGGCTCCACTCGGGGCTGATGTCCCAGGCGAAGTCACCGTAGGCGGCCAGGCTGCGCGTGCCCACGCGGCCACCGGTGCTGCCGTACTGGGAGTAGCCCAGGGTGGTGTAGGGCGGCGAGCCGAGAAAGATGTTGTGGATCTGGCCGCTGGCCGAGCCGTTGAAGTAATACAGGCCGGCCACGCCGTGCAGGCTGCCGCCGGCGTCGTAGTTGGCCTGCAGCTCCTGGCTGAACTGGTGATCCTTGTACAGCGCGCTGACGTCGGCGATTTTTTCCGGCAGCGTGTCGAAGTCGATCGCGGTGTCGGTGTGCGAACCGCGAACGGCAGTCACCGACTTCAGTGACCAGTCGTTGCTGGCCACCCAGTTCAGCGTGAGCGCGGTGCCGTAGAGCTTGGTGCGGTTGAGCTGGGCCATGCCACCGCGGGTGTCGAAGTCGCTCGACAGCGGCGCATAGGCCGGGTCAAACTTGTTGGCGATCAGCATCTTCGCGCCGCGCGGATTGGAGTTGTCGCGCACACCGTCCACTTCCAGCTGTGCGTTGAACTGCTGACTCGGGAAGAAGCCCAGCGTAGCGCGGGCCGAATTGGTGTTCTTGTTGCCGTTGCGGCTGCCGGTGTTGAGGTTGGTGCCGAAGCCGTCGTTGTGCTCGCTGGCGATCGCCGCGCGGCCGCGCCACACCTTGTCGGCGCTGGCGCCGCCGATGCTGGCCTTGATGTCCTTCTCGCCGTGGGTACCGGCGGTGACTTCCACCGAGCCCTCGGTCTTCACCGGCAGCGGGTTGGAGACGTACTTGATCGCGCCGCCGATGGTGTTCTTGCCATACAGGCTGCCCTGCGGACCGCGCAGCACCTCGATACGGCTGACATCGAACACGTCCAGCACGGCGCCTTGCGGACGCGCCACATAGACGTCGTCCAGGTAGATGCCCACGCCCGGGTCGAAGCCCCAGGTCGGGTCGGCTTGACCGACGCCGCGGATATAGGCGGTGAGCGTGGTGTTGGAGCCGCGCGCGGCGTAGATCTGCAGCGATGGCACCTTGCCCTGCAGGTCGGCCAGGTTCTGCACGTTCTGCTTTTCCAGCGACTGCGCGGTGAACGCGCTGACCGCAATCGGCACGTCCTGCAGCGTTTCCTCGCGCTTGCGCGCCGTCACCGTGATCTGGTCGAGCTGCTTGGCCTTGTCGACGCTCGGCGCAGCAGCGGTGTCCTGCGCGTGCAGCAGCGGACTGCCGGACAAGCCGATCACTAGGCTGATCGCCAGACTCAGGTGCGTGCGCTTCATGGTTTCCCCTTCCCTTCGGTGAGCTGGCCGCCTGAAGGGGCGGCTCGCGTGGACGCAGCCATCGACGATGGATGCTTGATGGCTGGCAAGCCTAGGCAGCATGGGCGGCGGTCACACTTGTACCTTCGTACAGTGCCCGCGGCGGCGAGGCGTGCGGATACTCCGGACCCCATCGTGCTTCATGCCACCGCCGAGGAACCGCAAGGATGGCCTTCCTGATCGTGCTCGCTGCGCTGTGCTTTCTGATGCTCGCGGCGTACCGCGGCTACAGCGTCATCCTGTTCGCGCCACTCGCTGCGCTGGGCGCGGTGCTGCTGACCGAGCCGTCGCTGGTGGCGCCGATGTTCACCGGCCTGTTCATGGATCGCATGGTCGGCTTCCTCAAGCTCTACTTCCCCGTGTTCATGCTCGGAGCGCTGTTCGGCAAGCTCATCGAGCTGTCGGGTTTCTCCAAGGCGATCGTCGCAGCCACCATCGGCCTGGTCGGGCGCAGCCGGGCGATGCTCTCCATCGTGCTGGTGTGCGCGCTGCTCACCTACGGCGGCGTGTCGCTGTTCGTGGTGGTGTTCGCGGTCTACCCGTTCGCGGCGGAACTCTTCCGCGCCAGCGACATCCCCAAGCGGCTGATCCCCGGCACCATCGCGCTGGGTGCGTTCACCTTCACTATGGATTCGCTGCCGGGCACCCCGCAGATCCAGAACATCATCCCCACCGCGTTCTTCGGCACCACGGGCTGGGCCGCGCCGTGGCTGGGCACGATCGGCGCGGTGTTCATCCTCGTCGTCGGCCTGAGCTATCTCGAATGGCGCCGACGCAAGGCCGCGGCGGCCGGCGAGGGTTACGGCACCGAGCTGCTCAATGAGCCGGCGCCGTTCGAGCACGGCAAGCTGGCCCATCCGCTGTTGGCAATTCTTCCGCTGCTGCTGGTGGGCGCGGTCAACAAGCTGCTCACCGACGCCATCCCGCACCTGTACGGCGCCAGCAGTTCGTTCGTGCCCGCCGTGATCGGCGAGGCCAAACCGATCGTGCAGGAGACCGCAAAGATCGCTGCCATCTGGGCCGTGGAAGGTGCGCTGCTGGTCGGCAGCCTGTGCGTGCTCGCCACCGCCTGGAAGCCGGTGATTGCGCGCTTCGCCGAAGGCAGCAAGGCGGCGGTGGGCGGCGCACTGCTGGCTTCGATGAACACCGCCTCGGAATACGGCTTCGGCGCGGTAATCGCCGCCCTGCCCGGCTTCAAGCTGGTCGCCGACGGGCTGCGCGCGATTCCGCATCCGCTGGTCAACGAGGCGGTGTCGGTGACCGCTCTGGCCGGCATCACCGGCTCGGCGTCCGGCGGCATGAGCATCGCACTGGCGGCGATGGCTGACACCTTCATCCACAACGCGCAGGCCGCCGGTATCCCGATGGAAGTGCTGCATCGCGTGGCCGCGATGGCCTCCGGCGGCATGGACACGCTGCCGCACAACGGCGCCGTGATCACCCTGCTGGCGGTGACAGGACTGACGCACCGGCAGTCGTACAAGGACATATTCGCCATCACCGTGATCAAGACGCTGGCGGTGGGAGTGGTGATTGCGGTGTATGCGGTGACGGGGGTGGTGTGAACAGCAAGCTTCTTGAGGTCCAAAGCCAAGGATGAGCAGCGGACGTTACGTCATTGCCTGATGCGACGACCCGAAGCCACGTAATCCCTGGGCGTCATTCCCGCGAAAGCGGGCTCTCAACAGACGAACGTCTGGTCATCCACTTTGCCTTTTGCATCGGAGCCAACATGGATTCCCGCTTTCGCGGGAATGACGGCCAAAACAGTTCCAGCGACTCTCGAGTCCTGACGAGCAACGAGCAAACGAGCAAAACCCAAAACCCAAAATCCAAAACCCACATCCCGACATCCCTCCCCCGGCGCAGAAGCACCGCGATGTCGCTACCCATCCGGCCCCGCGCCCCAAGCGCGGTGCCACCCGCCTCGTCCGCGAGGCATGTAGCGAAGGAGGAAACACGTGATGTCGATCAAGCACGTTCTGCTCGCCCTGCTGCTGTTGATACCCGCCACGGCGGCCCGCGCCGTCTGCCACGACACCGTGGTGATGGTCCACGGCAACACCGGCAGCCCCGGCGATTTCGTCAATACCTACAACCTGCTGCGCCAGAACGGCTGGACCGACGCGCAGATCGTCCGCCCATCCTGGGGCAACCCGTACTGCGCCGCCTGCAATGACCACGACGGCAGCGAAGAGACGCCGGTGAAGAACGCCATTTCCAGCGCCATCGCCAACTCGTGCTCGGGCAAGATCGACGTCATCGGCCACTCCATGGGCGTCACCCTGGCCATGCGCGAGATCGACAAGCTCGGCGTGGCGGCCAAGGTGAATACCTTCATCGGCATCGCCGGCGCAGTGCACGGCCTGTGGAGCTGCGGCGTGTATCCGTACAACGTGTTCAACAGCACCTGCGGGACTTACGGCCTGTCCATCCACAGCCCGTTCCTGGATTCGATCGCCGGCCACCGGTTCGGCGTGCACATGTACTCGTTCAAATCCTGGGTGGACGAGATCAACTGCTACGGCGGCGTATGCACCGTGGACGGCGTGCACACCTCGTCGATCCCCGGCGAAGACCGCAGCCTGGACTACCCCTACGGCCACTACCAGCTGCTCTGGTACACCGCCGCCGACCAGATGGCGCTGATCCAGTAAGCCCGACACCGCAAACAGCCCGTTCCCACGCACGAATCCCTGTAGGAGCGACTTCAGTCGCGATGCTTTTAGCGGCGGACCACCGCCCGCCGTCGCGGCTGAAGCCGCTCCCACACGGGCCCAGGGCACATCACCGCTCGCCCCTGTAGGAGCGACCTCGGTCGCGATGCTTTTTTCCCAACCATGGCCCAGCCCCCCAGTCTCCCGTGAAGCCGCTCCGGCTTGATCGGGAGCCGCCGGCCACCCCGCTCGCATGGTCCGGTTGGCTCAGCCGCGGCAGGCCCCGCCTGAACCGCCATACGCGGCGGCGCAGCAAGTTGTCACACAAGTCCGTATAATCCTCGGGTTATTCCTCTGACAACCTTTCAGGCGGCCCTCACGGCGCCCGCCGAGCCTTTACCCATGTCTATCGAAAACCTGCGCAACATCGCCATCGTCGCCCACGTCGACCACGGCAAGACCACCCTCGTCGATCAGCTGCTCAAGCAGTCCGGCACCCTTGACCAGCGCACCGTGCTGGCCGAGCGCGTGATGGATTCGAACGACCAGGAAAAGGAGCGTGGCATCACGATCCTGGCGAAGAACACGGCGATCACCTGGGAAGACAAGAAGAAGGGTGTCAAGAACCGCATCAACATCGTCGACACCCCGGGACACGCCGACTTCGGCGGCGAGGTGGAGCGCGTGCTGTCGATGGTGGACACCGTGCTGATCCTGGTCGACGCGATGGACGGCCCGATGCCGCAGACCCGCTTCGTCACCCAGAAGGCCTTCGCCATGGGCTTCCGCCCGATCGTGGTGGTGAACAAGGTCGACCGTCCGGGCGCGCGTCCGGAGTGGGTGGTCGAGCAGGTGTGGGATCTGTTCGAAAAGCTCGGCGCCAACGACGAGCAGATGGAATTCCCGATCGTCTACGCCTCGGCCCTCAACGGCTATGCGTCGCTGGACGAGAACGCCCGCGAAGGCGACATGACCCCGCTGTACGAAGCGATCATGCAGCACGCGCCCAAGCCGGACGTGGATCCGGACGGCCCGTTCCAGATGCGCATCAGCCAGCTCGACTACAACAACTTCGTCGGCGTGATCGGCATCGGCCGCATCCAGCGCGGTTCGATCAAGAAGGGCATGCCGGTGGCCGTGATCGACCGCCACGGCAAGAAGCGCCAGGGCAAGATCGCCCAGGTGCTCGGCTTCCTCGGCCTGGAGCGCATCGAGCAGGAAACCGCCGAAGCGGGCGACATCGTCGCCATTGCGGGCATCCCTGAGCTGACCATTTCCGACACGGTCACCGCGCCGGACGTGCCCGAGGCGCTCCCCCCGCTGAGCGTGGACGAGCCGATGATCAGCATGACCTTCCAGGTCAACAACTCGCCATTCGTCGGCAACAAGGACCTGTCCGGCGGCAAGTTCCTCACCAGCCGTCAGATCCGTGAGCGCCTGGAGCGCGAGCAGGTGCACAACGTGGCCCTGCGCGTGGAAGACGGTTCGGACGCCGACAAGTTCCTGGTCTCCGGCCGTGGCGAGCTGCATCTGTCGGTGCTGATCGAGAACATGCGTCGCGAAGGCTACGAGCTGGCCGTGTCGCGTCCGGAAGTGATCATCAAGGAGATCGACGGCCAGAAGATGGAGCCGATCGAGCAGCTGGTGGTGGATATCGAAGAAATCCACCAGGGCGGCGTGATGGAGCGCCTGGGCATCCGCAAGGGTGACCTGAAGAACATGGTGTCCGACGGCAAAGGCCGCGTGCGCCTGGAGTACATGATCCCGGCGCGTGGCCTGATCGGTTTCCAGAACCAGTTCAAGACCCTCACCCAGGGTTCGGGCCTGCTGTTCCACGTGTTCGACCACTACGGCCCGTACACGCCGGCGCCGATCGCCAAGCGCCAGAACGGCGTGATGATCGCCAACGCCGGCGGCACCACCCCGGCCTACTCGCTCGGACCGCTGCAGGAGCGCGGCAAGCTGTTCGCCGCCGAGGGCGACTCGGTGTACGAAGGCCAGCTGATCGGCATCCACGCCAAGGACAACGACCTCACCGTCAACGCGATCAAGCCCAAGCCGCTCACCAACATGCGCGCCTCGGGCAAGGACGATGCGATCCAGCTGACCCCGGCGACCAAGTTCACCCTGGAGCAGGCACTGGACTTCATCGACGACGACGAGCTGGTCGAAGTCACGCCGAAGGAGATCCGCATGCGCAAGAAGCACCTCACCGAGAACGACCGCAAGCGGGCCTCCCGCGGCGGTTGATCGCTCGCTTCATCGCTTCATGAAAAAGCCGCCCTCGGGCGGCTTTTTCGTGTCCCGAACGGTATCGGCACGCGCCGGGAAAACGACAGCCCTGCCCGTCACGGCACCAGGTGCGCAACCGGACTCACCGACCAGCACACCGTGCCCTGGTCGATCGCCGCGTGCACGGGCGAATCGGCCAGCTCGCGCATCAGACGTCGGGCGGAAGCCTTTGCGTCGGCCACCCGCTCCCACACCACCAAGTCGACCACCGTACCGTCCTCCCTCTGCAGCAGCATCCGCGAGACGAATCCACGCTGCCGCCGCAGCCACGGATCCACATCGGCATTCGCCGCGACGAAGTCGGCCAGTTGCAGCCCACCGGCCAGCTTGAATGTGGTGATCTCGATGGCGGGTCGCATGGTCGTTGCCATCAGATGCAGTACCCGCCCCCGACCTCGATCCGCTGCGCATTGATCCAGGCGTTGTCGGGCAGCAGCAGCGAGGCGATCACACCTGCCACGTCCACCGCCTCGCCCACCCGCCCCAGCGCGGTCTGATCGGCGAGCATTTGCGCAAACTCCGGATGCTTGTCCAGCGCGCTGTCGCCCAGCTCGGTGCGGATGGCACCGGGCGAGACCGCATTGGCGCGGATGCGGCGCGGGCCAAACTCCTTCGCCATGTAGCGCGTCAGCACGTCCAAACCGCCTTTCATGGCGGCATACGGCGCCACGCCCACGGTAGCGACGCGCGTGGTGGCGCTGCTCACGTTGACGATCGCCCCGCCGTCGGCCAGCAGCGGCAGCAGCGCCTGGGTCAGGAACAACGGTCCTTTGAGGTGCACGTTCATCAAACCGTCGAAGACGGCCTCGGTGATGGTGCCGAAGGGATGGAAGCCGCCGTGACCGGCGTTGTTGACCAATGCATCGAACGACGGCCGTCCCCACTCCCGCTCCAGCGTGCCTGACAGCTGACGTGCGAAGCCCTCGAAGCTGGCGATGTCTCCCACGTCCAGCGACAGGGCGACCGCCTTGCCGCCTTCGCCCCGGATCTGCTCGACCAGCGCGTCCGCACCGGCCCGATGGCTGCGGTAGGTGGCGACGACGCCGAAGCCGTGCCGGGCGCAAGCCAGAGCGGTGGCGTGCCCGATGCCGCGGCTGGCGCCGGTGATCAATACGATTTTCATGGAGATGCCCTGCAGCATGAGGAAGATGCAGGCAGCGTAGGCCGCACGCGCGGGCGACTCTGGCCGGATCGTGGCGCACCCTTGCCCGATCCTCTCGAATGCACGGCGGCGAGCGGCGCGCCCGGCATAATCCCCCGATGGATTCCGCCCTGGCCGAACTGCGCCGACTCACGGCGCATGCAGAGAACCGCCGCACCGATACCGGCCTGCCGCGCGTGGCCATGGTCCAGGGCGAGATTCCCGAGCACCAGTTGGCCGCCGTGTACGAGCCGATGATCAACCTGATCCTGCAGGGCGGGAAAACCCTCACCATCGGCGGCCAGACCTATCGCTACGACCCCGCCCACTACTTCGTGATGTCGATCGACGTGCCGGCCACCGGCACCGTGCACCCGGACCGCGACGGCCGGCCCTACCTGGCCGTGGCCCTGACGCTCGACCCGGACGTGCTGGCCGACCTGCTGGATGAGTTGCCCACGCCAGCGCCGGGCGCGCACGCCGAGCGCGGCTTCAGCATCTGCCCCACCACGCCGGAACTGCTCGACGCGTGGCTGCGGCTGCTGCGCCTGATGGAGCACCCGGGCGACATCCCGGCGCTGGCTCCGGTGTACGAGCGCGAGATCCTGTACCGCGTGCTGCAAGGCCCGCAGGGCTGGATGCTGCTCGAGATCGCGCTACCGGACAGCACGCTTTCGCGTATCCGCCGCACCATCGCATGGCTGCGCGAACACCACGACCGCCCCGTGCAGGTAGAAACCCTCGCCGACCTCGCCGCGATGAGCCCTGCCACCTTCCACCGCCACTTCAAGGCGGTCACGGCGATGAGCCCCATCCAGTTCCAGAAACAGCTCCGCCTGCTGCGCGCCCGCCAACTGCTGATGACCGGCGCGCCGACAGCTTCGGATGTGGCCTACCGCGTGGGCTACGAAAGCCCCTCGCAGTTCAGCCGCGACTACACGCGATTGTTTGGTGCCTCGCCGCTGCGGGATGCGCAGCGGCTGCGCAAGGAAATGCTCGCTTAGGCGAACGATGGGTAGCATTCGCGGCCGCAAGCGCACCGCACGCCAATGTCTCGGTCCAACCAAAAGTGCGGGGACGTCGGCGGCGCAGTAGAGCGATGACCTGTGGAAGTCGCACTCAGAGGAAACCCGCCTGCGCAAAAGCACCGCACGGGAGCGACAGCAAGCAGGCCACATGCCGCGGCTCACCGGTCACTTCATCACTCCACGAACAAGTCGCGTTTAGGCGACTTTTCTAAAGGATGGCTCTTGATGGAAGCCTCAACCGAAGCATACACATGACGACCTATTGCTATCTGTAAGTGGCGGCTGAGCGCCCTACGACGCAATGATCGTGACCAAATTGACGTAGCATATTTTCTATAATTGATGTTGGAGTTGGGTTTTTTGGGCCAATCATGATGTGCGCAACGGGGCACGAACCATCCGACGCCTTAGGCATTGGATATTTAAGATAAGGGACTACCATTCCGCGACTCACGCGATAATGGTACAGCGGCGACTCTGGAAGAGCAGTCAAGGCGAGTCGCCATTCACACTCCTCTTTGAACGCAGGCCCCTTAATGCTAAAAAGCTGACTCCACTGCCGCAACAAGGTTTCATTAATGGCGCTGCGCGCCTTAGCAATGACCTTTGCGTCTGGTGTAACTCCAGGAAGATTCGTCGGTGCTGGAAACCACTCTTCAATGTGGTTTCGCGCGGAATCAAAAAGACCCCTTAGACGTTCAATGGTATGGGGCTCTTCATATTCGACTTTAACGAGCGACGGACCCAGGCCGCCAAAAGACATTGATGGGTCGAGTTGATACATCGCAGGCATCTGATTAAGAAGACCTCGGTCAAATCCAATGGCAAAACCCGTTCCATCGGCGGCATAACCTCTCCATTGACTTAGAAGGTCTCCATTCTCGGAAAGAGAAACACCAAAGCACTCAAGGATCTCGCGAAACAACTCCAGGTGCTCAAGAAATCCATCTACAGAGTTCTTTGCGAGAGACGATTCCTCGGCCAGTCGTCGAAGCACATCCCTGCAGGCTTGACCCTCCATTGAATCATTCGAGTACGCAAACGGGCATAGCCAAAGCTCGTTTGTTCTAATAATTGACTCAAGCGCACTTGCATCACAGTAGTGATACAGCGTCGTTGGCGGCCCACTGGTACCAAAATTGCTCATCAACCCACCTCCCGCCTTATTGAATTAATGATCACCTGCGTAAGGATTTTAAAATATAAATACCTGGGCCAGAGTGCACATTCTAGTGACGGCCATAGGTCGATAGAGGACATACGCCATCACCTCACCCCGCCACCACCTGCGCCCTCTCCAACGCCGCCACCCGCCGCTCCAGCCGCGGCCCCAGATAGCAATGCGACCCGCACGGCAACAGCCCGGCCTGCTGGAACTCGCGCAGGTACCACTGCGGGGTGCGGGCGACGAAGCCGTGCATGTCGCCATCGGGGTCGTCGCTGCGGGTGAATACTTCGAGGAAGGCGATGCCTTCGAGCATGTCGACGATGCCGCCGAGGCCCGCGCGGATTTCGGCGGGCTTGAGGTAGTGCAGCACGTCGGTGCAGACAATGAGGTCGAAGCGGGTGTCGAAGCGCAGGTATTCGAGCTGGCCGAAGGTGGCCAGGCCGATGTTGCGGCTGCGCCCGTAGCGGTTGACCACGTACTCGCTGGCGTCCAGCCCGCGGTAGCTGGCCTCCGGGCGCAGCGCGCGCAGGTGGGCGCGCCACGGCGCCTCGCCGCAGCCCACGTCGAGCACGCTGCGGATGGGGCGGCCCAGGTAGTACTCGGCCTGCGCCACGGCCAGCGCCACCTTGCGACGCAGCTCGGCGGGCGAGGCGACGGTGTGGTCAGGGTGGCGGTACCACTTGTCGAAATAGGCGCGGTCGTAGGTCTTGGGCACGGCGGGCATCCTGGCGGTCAGCGCGCATGGTAACCGCCGTCGCGCCAGCATCACCCGGCGCCCACGCAAGGCGGCGCACGATGCCCCATCCCCCATCGAGGAGTACGTCCATGCCCATGGTCCGCATGCGCCTGATCGGCAGCCGCGACGACGCCGACACCGTGATCAACGCCCTGCACGGCATCGACGGCATCGAGCACGTGGAAGAGGTGGACGATCTCGCCCCCATGATGCGCGACGACTCCAGCTCCAGCGAGCTGGTGGACGACAGTGAGGGCAAGATCTACTACGTGGAAGTGCGCGCACCCAACGCCAACCGCGTCGATGCGGTGCAGAGCGTGACCGAGTTCATCGGGCGCGAGCGCGGCATGGGGGTGGAGTTTGTGGACGAGTTTTGATTGGGCGAGCCGTCCGCTTGCGCGAGAGCGGCGGATTTACCAAGAGCATCGCGGCTGAAGCCGCTCCTACATACAAGGGGCGCAAGGTGTTGCGAAGGCTGAACGGGGCGGACGCGGCGGCAGTACCCGGTACACCGCAGCGTGGGCTCCGCGTTGACCATCGCATCGCCCACTGCACGGATGGCTTCGCATGCGCCGCACCTTCGCCTCGCTCGCCGCTGGTTTGCTGCTGGCTACGGCCGGCGCCACGCCCGGGCTCGCCCGCCCCGCTGCCGCCCCACTCTCCCACGACGACATCGCCTGGCTGCGCCGGGCCAGCTTCGGCGTGGACAGCGCCACGCTCGCACGCTATCGCCAGCTCGGTCGCGACGGTTGGCTCGATGAGGCGCTGGCCGATCACGACGACACCCTGCCCCCGCCCATCCAGCAATTGCTGGACAGCTACGATGCGATCAACACGCCACCGCTGGGCCTGTTGAAGCGCTATCGCGACGCGCTGAAGCAGGTGAAGGCCATGCCGGATGGCGACGCCAAGGTGGCTGCGAAGAAGGCTGCGCAGAAGGACGGCCGCAAGCTGCTGCGCCAGGCCCAGCAAGCCGAGCTGCTGCACGCCATCTACGGCAGCAACCCGCTGAAGGAGCAGATGGTGTGGTTCTGGCTGAACCACTTCAGCGTGTACGGCGCCAAGGGGCCGGTGAAGCTGCTGGCAGCGGACTACGAGGAGCACGTGATCCGCCCGCACGCGCTGGGCAAGTTCCGCGACCTGGTGATGGCCACGCTGGAGAGCCCGGCGATGCTGGTGTACTTGGACAACGCGCAGAACGCCAAGGGCAAGGTCAACGAGAACTACGCGCGCGAGCTGATGGAGCTGCACACGCTGGGCGTGGGCAGCGGCTACACCCAGCAGGACGTGCAGCAACTGGCGCTGATCCTCACCGGCGTGGGCGTAATGCGCCCGCATCAGATGAAAAATGGGCGGCGTTTCGCCCGCTTCGGCGGCACGCGACCGGGCGTGGTGCAGAACGGGCTGTTCGAGTTCAACCCGGCCCGCCACGACGACAGCGACAAGACCTTTCTCGGTCATCGCATCCGCGGTGGCGGCTTCGAAGAAGTGGAGCAGGCGGTGGATCTGATCGTCAGCCAGCCAGCCTGCGCGCACTTCGTGTCGAGGCAACTGGCGCAGTACTTCGTGGCCGACGATCCGCCTCCCGCGCTGGTGGACGCCATGGCGAAAACCTTCCAGCGCACCGACGGCGACATCGCCGCCGTGCTGCGCACGCTGTTCACCTCGAAGGAGCTCACCGCCACCGCGGGCGGCAAGTTCAAGGACCCGATGCAGTTTCTCGTCTCGGCGATGCGCGTGAGCCTGGATGGCCGGCCGATCAGCAACGCGCAGCCGCTGGTGGGCGCGCTGCAGCAGATGGGCGAGCCGATCTACGGCCGCATCACGCCGGACGGCTGGCCGCTGGACAACGCCAGCTGGTCCGGCTCGGGACAGATGGCCAAACGCTTCGACATCGCCGGCATGATCGGCAGCGGCCGTAGCCGGCTGTTCGAGCCTGAGGCCGACGACGACGCCGGCCCGAGGCCGCCACACATGCGCCCCGACCCGCCGGCACTGAATGGCCCGCTGTTCGCGCAGACCATGCAACCGTGGCTGTCACCGCACACGCGCGACGCCCTGGCGCAGGCGAAATCGCCGGCCGAGTGGAACACCTTCCTGCTCGCTTCCCCCGACTTCAACACCCGCTGAGAGAAGAGGCTCCCACCATGGATCGTCGCCAGTTTCTCCGCACCGCGGCCGCCGCCGCACTCGCCGCCCCGGCGTTCTCGTTTTCCAGCCGGCTGTTTGCAGCACCCGCCAGCACACCGCGCTTCCTGCTGGTGTTCCTGCGCGGCGGCTACGACTGCAACAACCTGCTGGTGCCCGCCGGCAGCGACTTCTACTACGAGTCGCGGCCCACGTTGGCGATCGCCCGACCCGACCCCAGCAACCCGAACAGCGCCCTGCCGCTGGACAGCCACTGGAGCCTCAACCCGGTGCTGCGCGATTCCATCTACCCGCTGTGGCAGAAAAAGCAGGTGGCGTTCGTGCCGTTCGCCGGCACCGACGACCTCTCGCGCAGCCACTTCGAGACGCAGGACAACATCGAGCGCGGCGAGCCGCGGGATCACACGGGCAACTACCGCTCCGGCTTCATGGCGCGGCTGTCCGGCCAGCTCACCGGAACACCGGCGATTGCCTTCACCGGCAATTTGCCGCTGAGCTTCCAGGGCGCCGCGAAAGACATCCCCAACATCTCGCTCAAGGGCAACACCAAAGCGCACTTCAACGACCGTCAGGCAGACATCCTCGCCGGCATGTACCGCGGCACCGCGCTCGCCGCCGCCTCGGCCGATGGCTTGGCGCTGCGCAAGAACGTCACCCAGGACCTGATGCAGGAGATGACCGCCGCCAGCCGCGGCGCGCCCAGCGCACGCAACTTCGCCAGCGAGACGCGCCGCATCGCCACGCTGATGCGCGAGCAGTACCGGCTGGGCTTCGTCGACGTGGGCGGCTGGGACACCCACGTCAACCAGGGCAGCGTCACCGGCGGCCTGGCCAACAACTTGCGCAACCTGGGCGAGGGCCTCGCCGCCTACGCCGACGCGCTGGGCGAGGAGTGGAACCACACCACGGTGGTGGTGCTCTCGGAGTTCGGCCGCACCTTCCGCGAGAACGGCGACAAGGGCACCGACCACGGCCACGGCACCACGTACTGGGTGCTAGGCGGCGGCGTGCGCGGCGGCCGCATCGTCGGCGAGCAGGTGGCCGTCACCCAGCCCAACCTGCTGCAGAACCGCGACTACCCCGTGCTCAACAACTACCGCGACGTGCTCGGCGGGGTGCTGCAGCGACTCTGGGGCCTGAGCGGCAACCAGCTGCAGGCGGTGTTTCCGCAGGCCCGGCCGAAGGATCTGGGGCTGGTGTGAGGTGTCAGCCGCCGGTGCGCTGGTAGGTGGCCTGCAGCACCGGCTCCCAGCTCATGCCCTGATCGAACGAGCTGGCCAGCTCGAAGCGGTAACGGTCGTTGTCGATGGGCGTGTAGCGATGCTGCGTCTGCCCGCGCGGCGAGCGCCGCACGATCACCAGGCTGTCGCCCTGCAATGTCCCGACCGCCGGCTCCTGCGGCACGAAGCCATAGCTGTCGAACCAGTACAGCGCCACGCGATCATCCGGCTCGGCCACGAACACGGCGTGCACCTGTAGTGCCGGCTGCCCGTCGCGCTCTTCGCGGTAGTCCTGCACCAGCAGCCGCCCGCCCAGTTCGATCCGGGCCTCGATGAAGCCGCGGGCCCGACCCGCCGGCCCCCAGCGCGTGGCCGAGATGTGCTCCTCGCCTTCCCAGGTTCCCGCCAGCCAATGCCATCTGTCCGCCATGGAATACCTCCTTCGCCTTGCCTGTTGTCGATCAGCGCGCCGCACCCGCCACTAGAAGGTGCTTGGCCAGCTGGCCCTGCAGCCGGCCCAGCCCGCGCACCAGGTGCAGCGTGGTGAAGAACAGCAGCACGCCGATCACGCCCATCGCAATCAGCTCGCTCCAGCCCGGCACGTGTGGGCCGAAGCCCCAGTCGACGGTGAGGGTGCCATCGACGAACACGCGATTGATCCCATCGACATCGACCAGCCGGGCGAACGGTGCGGCCATGAGTCCCAGCGCGACCGTCATCAGCGTCACGGTGAGCGTGAAGTAGGCGATACCCAGCGGCAGCATCAGCACCATGTAGAACATCGTGGTCCAGGTGCGCGGGTCGGTGAACATCGCGCCGATGCGCTTCATCAGCGTGGTGCCGGGAGACGGATACGGCGGCCGCCGCGGCATGCGCACACCCAGCATCGCCTCCACGATGCGCCCTTCCATCAAGGCCAGCACCCGCACCGTGCCGAAGAACAGCACGATGAACGGAACGCCAATGATCAGCACCGACAGTCCGGCCGACAGCGACATGCCCACAACCACCAGCACGAAGTAAGCGATGCCGGTACCCAGCGCCAGCAGCATGTAGAAGAGCGAACCCCAGGTGCGCACGTCCGCAGCCACACCGAAGAAGCGGCCGATCAGCGAGCGCCGCTTCGGCGCCGGCGGCGGGCGCAGGGCGCGCTGGATGGTGATCTCCTGGTCGCGATAGATCTCCGCCACTTCGTCTGGCGCGCCGTAGCTGCCCACCACCTGGGCCAGCATCTCGGCCTCGCTGCGGTTGGGCTGGTCGGCCAGCTCGGCGCGCAGGTGCTCCTCAGCGTCGTACAACGCGTCCTGGATCAGCGCGGGGTCCGCGCCGCGCAGCGCATCGCGCAGCTGCGCGAGGTAATCGGCAATCGTGCGTGGTGCAGTCATCACAGCTCTCCCTCAAGAATCCGGTCCACCGAATCGCGCGTGGCGTGCCATGCCGCGATCCACTCGCGCAGCACCTCGCGCCCCGCTTTGGTAATGCGGTAATAGCGGCGGGGCGGCCCGCTCACGGATGGCTCTACCTCGCTAGCGAGCAGCCCCGCCGCCTCCAGATTGCGCAGCACCGGGTACAGCGCACTCTGCTTGCCGGCCAGCACCCCCTCGCCCGCCTCCTCCAGCCGCTTGGCGATCTGGTAGCCGTACATCGGCTGGCGCGAGCGCCCTAGCACCGCGAGCAACGCCAGCGAGACGGTGCCCGCCGACAGCTCCTTCTGGAACTTCTTCAGCGCACTGACGACGTCTTCATCCACGGCATACCCGCCCTGCTACCTGTGTCGGGATGAAGCATAGTGCGAAGTTATGACTAGTGTATGGGCATGAAGTCATGGGCCGCTGCAAACGGCGGATTGGGCATGACACCAATGTTTGTGCATGTCGTACAAACAATGGTGTCAGGGGCGGAGGGCAAACATTGGTTGTTGGCGGTCACTGAAAACTGACCGCTTCTGCGCGTCGAAGTCCGACCACCCTGGGAGCACCTGCTGGGCCATGAATCCCGCAGATCAGGTTGGAAATCCCTGGTCAATCTTCGGTGCGCAGGACCGCGCCTTCCTGGTCAATTTTCAACGCTCGGCAACAGGGCGGCGCTTCGCAACCGCCGCCAAACCAGCAGCCCAGCGCCAAGCGCGAGAGCGAAGATCCCGCACAGCCACGGGAAGACGTTGCCGATCCGCGTATAGAGCGTTGGCCCGGGTCCCAGCGGCAGGTCGGCGACGATCACGGTTGAGCCCGCAGGCGCAACCTTCTTGAGGGCCACCAGACGCCCTTGGGCGTCGCTGGCGAACACCAGGCCATCATGGGCGGCACGCACGATCGAGAACCCGCCTTCGACGCCGCGCATAACGGACATGATGCCGTGCTGCCAGCCATCGATGCCCATGTCGCCCGCAGGCACACCCATCAGGCGGACGCCCTTCGCGGCATCAGAACGAATGGTGTCGGGGAAATCCATGTCCTTGCAGATCTCCTCCGCACGGCCATCGCCCAACCAGCCCGAGACATGACCCGGCGTGAAATTGTCCTCGAGACCCGGCACCGGGTGGCGTTTGTCGTAGCGCTGAATCCTGCCATCGGGCGTGATCGCAAGCGCGAAGTCGGCGGCCGGCGTCTCGGAGTGGAAGCCGGCGATGATCTGCACACCCGTATCCCTGGCGGCGGCTACGAGCGGCGCAACGATCGCGCCCTGTTCGGCAGGGATCGATGCCATGCCGCCTTCTGGCGTAACCACGAACCTGGCGCCTTCCCGGGCAGCTGCACGGATCTCGCGCGCAAAGGTTTCGGTCACTGCGAGATCGGCGGACACGGTCTTCGCCCGCCAGGAATCTGCTACAGCCGTCTCATCGACGATTCCTGCCACCCGCAGGACGTCGGGCTGCGCGTGCCCGAGCCGCACGATACCGAACACCACATTGGCCGCACAGATCGTCAGGCCGAGGCCAACTGCAGCCATGTCTCGCTTGGGCCGCAGCGCCATGGCGAGGGTATTCGCAAAAAGGCAGATCAGGAACGTGACGGCGTACATCCCCAAGAGCGATGCGCTCTGGATCAGGACGGGCGCTGCCATCGTGCTGTAAACGAGCGATCCGTAGGTGCCGTTCGGGGAGTGCAGCTCCATCAGGAATTCGAAGGCCGTCCAGCTTGCCGGAAACGCAAACAGCGTCAGGAGCGGTGATGCCCGGCGCTGCACGAAGCGAGCAAACCATACCGCGACGCAAAACAGCCCGACGTCGACCGCCAGTGCCGACGTGAGGACGAGCGGCGGTATGAGGTGAAGGTAGGGGGATTGCAGGAAATAGCCCTCGCCGCCGAGGAGCGCGACGGCACTCGCCCCGATCACCTGCCATGTGCGCGTATTGCCATAGGCGAGCCACAACAGCGGAACCGGCGCGAGCCAGACCAGGGCCCAGACCTGGTCGTATCCCTGTGAGAGGTAAAACATGATGCCGCTCAACAGGGCGGCCAGCAGGGTGATCATTCGTTTTTCCCGGAGGGTTTGAGGGAATCGAGAAACTGGCGCTGCGCTGCTCGGTACAGCGCCTTGAACTGCTTGTCGCTCGCGAAACGCCTGGCGCGCTGCATCGATACGAACCCCTGTCCGTAGGCCGCGAGCGCCACAGCGATCCCGAGCGTCGGCTCGTCGCGGAACCGGCCATCGGCCTTCGCCTGATCGATGCGAGCCATTGCGAGTGCAATCGCCGGCGAGCGGCCCGCGGCGAAATCGTCCGGAAACTGGCGCGCCGCAGGCGCAGGCAGGAAGAACGCCGCGTCGAACCGGTGTGGCTGCGTGAGCGCGAAATCGAGATAGGCCTCCATGAGCGCCTGCAGCCACGCCACCGGGTCCCGGGTGCGGATGCCGCGAACGATCGCCTCCCATGCGGAGATACCGTCTTGCATGAGGGCGTTGACCAGCTCGTCCTTGTTCTTGAAATGGCGGTAGAGCGCCATCGGCGAAAGGTTTGCTCGCTGAGCGACCTTGCGGATGGTCAGCCCCTCGAATCCTGCGGATTCGAGCACTGCTTTCGCGGCCGAGAGTATGCGGTCCTTGGTCATGCGTACACTGTACACAAGCGAGTACTAAGTACACAAGCCGGTCTCACGGCCACGGTGCCAGGCGCCCTGGCACGCCCCGCTTACGTACACGCTTTGCCTGCCAAGTGAAGCAATCGCCCACGGCATCAGTCAGCTAACCCACTGATCCAACAACCAGCGCGCAAATTCCGCCCGTCAGCGCCGTTCGGGGGAGAGTCGGGGTGAGGGGAGATTTTTCGCTTTCCGGCGACAACCGTCACGTTGAAGAGCCACCAGCACCCCAAGCCCCCCTCACCCAACCCTCTCCCCCGAGCAAGCTCAGGGGAGAGGGCTAAAGCCGCGAACACCGCGCCAGCCCGAAACCCGCGCCTTGCTCGCTCTCCTCTGAACAGCTCCATCGTTCGGGGGAGAGGGCCGGGGTGAGGGGGAGGCTCTTTGCTTCCCGGCGACAACCGCCACGCTGATGAGCCACCAGCATCCTGAGCCCCCCTCACCCAACCCTCTCCCCCGAGCAAGCTCAGGGGAGAGGGCTAAAGCTGGCGGTCGCAGCGACCAGGCGTCCACGCGCACCCGGCGGTCGCGGCGACATCCCACCGCGGCGCTCGTACCACTCCCATGCGCTACGCTGAAAGGCCGCTCGCGGCGCGCGTTCACCGCCGCAAGCCCCGATTGCCACTCCACCCACACAGGAGACATGTCGTGACGACACACAGCGGTTCCATGGTGAGTTTCAAGCGGCCCGACGGTAAGGACGTGCAGGGTTATCTGGCCACACCGGCGCAGACGAAAGGCGCGCCGGCCATCGTGGTGATCCAGGAATGGTGGGGACTGAACGACCAGGTCCGCGGGGTGGCCGATCGCCTCGCGCGCTGCGGCTACTTCGCGTTGGTGCCCGATCTCTACCGCGGCAAGAGCACGGTGGAGGAAGAGGAGGCGCACCACCTGATGGAAGGCCTGAACTTCGCCGACGCCGCCACGCAGGACATCGCCGGCGCGGTGGCGTTCCTGCGCCAGCATTCGCGCAAGGTCGGCCTCACCGGCTTCTGCATGGGCGGCGCGCTGACGGTGCTGGCGCTCGGCCAGGGCGTGGCGGTGGATGCCGGAGCCACCTGGTACGGCATGCCGCCGCTGGAATACATCGACGCCGGCAAGATCACCGCCCCGGTACTCGGCCACTGGGCCACGCAAGACGAGTTCTTCCCGATCGAGAACGTCGACAAGCTGGAGGCCGTCTTCAAGCAGTCCGGCGTGAATGCCGAGTTCCACCGCTACCTGGCCCATCACGGTTTCGCCAACGAGACCGCTGCCGGCCCCGGCCGCATCAGCCGCATCCAGTACGACGCGGTGTGGGCGCAGTACGCGTGGGACCGCACGCTGACCTTCTTCGGTCGCACGCTCTGGGCGTGATCGTCTGATACGCATTGCCCTTGCGGCCCGGGATGCCCCGCATCCCGGGCCGCTGCGTTTGTGGCGACCACCCCACCGGGGCGTGCGGGCGCTAGGATGCAGAACGCTTCCAGCGACGAGGACCGGATCGATGCGTGCAAGGCAATGGGTGGTAATGGCGGGCGTGTGGACGATGCTGGGCGCGGCGCAACTCGCGCACGGGGCCACGCCCGAAACGTTCGACCGCAGCGAGGGGCTCAACCTCAACCGCTTCGTGCGCCAGGGCGACGTCGCCGCGCACATCGTGCTGCGCTCGGGCACCGACCCACGACTGATCGTCGCCTTCCCTGCCGGCAACAGCGGCGTGGGGTTGTGGTTCGATCCGGTGGCTGCGCCGGCCACGTGGACGCTCGACGGCCCAGCCACGCCGCTCACGCAATCCGACGCCAAGGGCCGCCCGCTGCACGGTGTGCGCTTCACCGCCACGCTGCACACGCCGACGCTGGCGCCGAAGCAGGCGCTGCTCTCCAGCATCCGCGTGCTACGCGACTACCAGGGCCAGGGCATCGCGCCGAAGGATGTGCTCACCAACGCGCGCACCGATGGCAACACGCTCGCCTGGTCGCGCGACCGCCTCGATGGCGCACCCGGCTACGCGTTGAGCGTCACCGCCATGCACGGCGCGCTGCGTGATGGCCACTTCGTCGCCGCCAGCGACGGCACGATCACGCTGAAGATCACCGCGCTCTCCGGCGAAACGCCGCTCACCCCGGTCTCCGGCCACGACCTGCTCAACGCCACCGCGCGCGACGACCGCGCCGCACGCGAGGCGCTGGGCTTCCTCAGCTACCGCGAGAAATACCTCGCCGGCTCGTGGCGCTTCGACACCTACTTTGGACGCGACACGCTGATGTCGGTGCGCCTGCTGATGCCCGCACTGCAACCACAAGCAGTGGAAACCGGCCTGCGCTCGGTGCTCGAGCGGCTCTCGCCCGACGGCCAGGTGGCGCACGAGGAAGACATCGGCGAGTTCGCCATCCTCGATCACATGAAGACGGACGGCTCGCGCTCCGACGCACCCGTCTACGACTACAAGATGGTCGACAGCGACTTCCTGCTCGCCCCGGTGACGCAGGCCTGGCTGCTCGACGACGCGCGCGGCCGCGGCCGCGCCAAGGCCTTCCTCGCCCGCAAGCTCGGCGACGCGCATGCGGGCGAGGCGCTGATGCGCAACCTGCGCTACGTCGCCGCGCAAACGCGGGCCTTCGCCGCCACTCCTACCGCGACGAACCTCGTCTCGCTCAAGCCCGGCGTGCCGGTGGGTGACTGGCGCGACAGCAACGACGGTCTGGGCGGCGGCCGCTATGCCTACGACGTCAACGCGATCCTCATTCCCGCCGCGCTCGACGCGGCCAGCGCGCTGTACCGCAGCGGCCTGCTCGCGCCATACGCCAGCAAGCAGGACCAGGCGATGCTCGCCGGCCTCGCCCATGCCGCCGCCGTGTGGCGCGACAAGGCGCCCGCGCTGTTCACCGTCACCGTGGACAGCGCCGCCGCCCGACAGGCCATCACCACCTACGCCAAGGCGGTGGACGTACCGGCCACGCCGGCGCTCAAGGCCATCGGCGACCAGCCCGTGCAGTTCCAGGCGCTGTCGCTGGACGCCAGCGGCCAGCCGATCCGCGTGCAGAACAGCGACGGCGGCTTCGCCCTGCTGTTCGGCAAGCCCAGCCCCGCGCAGCTCGACGCCGAAGCCGAACTGCTGCGCCGCCCCTTCCCCGCCGGCCTGATGACGCCGGTCGGCATGTTTGTCGCCAACCCTGCGTTCGCGACGGCCGCGGAACAGGCGCGCTTCACCCCCGGTGCCTACCACGGCACCGTGGTGTGGTCGTGGCAACAGGCCCTCACCGCCGCCGGCCTCGCACGCCAGCTCGCCCGCACCGACCTTCCCGCCGCCACGCGCCGCAACCTGCAAGGCGCCCAGGCCTGCCTGTGGCAGGCCATCGACGCCACCCGCGACATGAGCAACTCCGAGCTGTGGTCCTGGCGCTACGCCGACGGCCGCTACCAGGTCGCCGCCTTCGGCGCGAGCGGCAAAGACGCGGACGAATCGAACGCGGCGCAGCTGTGGAGCACGGTGTATCTGGCGATTCCGGAGCCGGCGAAAGTGTCGCATCAGCACTGTGGTGAATGACGCACACCGTCGCACGGAGCTGCATTCCCATCACCAGGCAAGGAGTTGCTCCAGATGATCAGGAAACCTCGACTTACAGCCGTTGTCGTCGCCCTCGCCTTGAGTGTGATGGGCATGGCACAGGCGCGCGACACCGCCCAGGAACAGAACACGACCGTTGCCTCCGCAACCGACACCGGCGTCCTGCGAGGCGCGCCCTACCGGGTGGACATCCCCGCGCACTGGAACGGCGAGCTGGTAATGCTGCTGCATGGCTTCGAGCCGATCGGCACGCCGCGCCCCACACCCAAACCGCTGGGCGACGAAGCGCCGGTGTTCCTTGCGGCCGGTTATGCGGTGGCGCAGAGCAGTTACGCCACTCAGGGCTGGGCGGTGGATGACGCGCTGCGCGACAACGAGCGCCTGCGCACCAGGTTCACCCGCAAGCACGGCCAACCGAAGCGCACCTGGCTCGTCGGTTTCTCAATGGGTGGCTACGTGGTGCTGTCCAGCCTGGAGCATCTTGGTCAGCACTACGACGGCGCGTTGTCGCTGTGCGGCGCCAACGTACCGGGCACGCGCGTTGCCGACGATCTGCTGACCTCGCTGGTGGCCTTCGACGACTTCTTTCCCCATGTCGCGGGGCTGCCGCCAGGCGGGCTCGCCAATCCCACGGCCCCCACGCTCAACCAGATGCAGGTGATGCAAGCGGTGGATGGCGCCCTGAAAACCAACGAAGCCGCCGCACAGATTCTCGCCCGGCACGCCCAGGTATCGCGCGGTAGCCTGGCCGCCGCCCTCGGCGTGCACTACCTGGTGCTGCACCAGATGATCACGCGCGCCAAGGGCCTGCCGGTCGACAACCGTCGAACCGACTATGCCGGCTTCGGCAACGATGTGGCGTTCAATCGCAGCGTGCACCGCTATACCGGCGATCCGCAGGCCATGCGCTACCTGGCAACAGCCACCTCGCTCAGCGGCAACGTCCACAAGCCGCTGGTGCTGCAGTACAACCACGACGACCCGCTCATCACCGCGCACTTCCAGTCGGTCTACCCGGCCATGGTGCAGGCCGCGCACGGCCGCGCGCCAACGGTGCTGCCGCCGGTCGGCGAAGGGCATTGCGGATTCACGTCGGAGCAGATCGGGCAGGCGTTCAAAGTGTTGACGGACAAAGTGCGCGAACCGTCGAGATCGAAGGCTGTCGCTCAAGCCGACCTGCGCAGGAAAAGTGGACTCTGACCAGAGAGATACCGGGAGTCCGCCCCGGCCCAAGGCGGACCTGAATTCGACGCCCCAGCGCCATCCCCAAGCTCTATGGTCCGTAGCAAACGGGGGGATGAAGAGGCATGAACAACGCACCGCGCAATAATTTCGATGCCTTGCGGCTCATGGGCGCCTTCCTGGTCCTGGTCAGCCATCAGTTCGCCCTGTCCGGCCGGTGGGAACCAAGGCTCGTTGGAGACCATTCGTTCGGCAACCTTGGCGTGCTCATCTTCTTCTCGATCAGCGGCTACCTGGTCACCTCCAGCTGGCTGAACGACCCGAACATGCTGCGCTTTGCCGCCCGCCGCACCTTACGGATGGCGCCGGCCCTGTGCGTATCCATGCCGCTGACCTGGGCGGTGATCGCCGCGCTCGGGCTGACAGGGTTTCCCGATAACCCCAGGCACCTCACCAACGGATCGCTTTGGACCATCAAATACGAGGTCGCCTGCTACGCACTCCTGCTGGTGGCGGGCGTGGCCACTCGGCGCGCTTCACTCGTGCTGGCCGCGGGTTTGTTTGGCTACTTCGCGCTGTCGGGTTGGCAGTCCGGCAACACGATCCTGGCGTACTTCGGGCTCTACTTCGCCGCCGGAAGCCTGCTTCGCGCCTACCCGTACCTACGCAAGCTCCTGCCGACCCTGTTGTTCATGGTGACGGGCTATGCACTCATCCACATGCATCAGACCAAACTCGGCCTCGCATTCGTCGTCCCGCCCCTGACGATCGCGATCGGCCTGCGCTCCTGGCCGGGCCTGCGAGACATCCCGAAAATCGGCGATCTCTCCTACGGCATCTACATCTACGCCTGGCCCGTGCAGCAAATAGGCGTTGCCCTGCTGGGGAGGCAAACGCCCTACCTTGAGCTGCTGTCCATCACCGTTCCGGTAACGCTCGCTCTAGCGACGGCCTCCTGGCACCTCGTAGAAAAGAAAGCGCTGCGCTTCAAGCCAGGTCAGCGATGGAGGAACACCGCACTGGACAACCCATGCGCTGTTTCGGAGGGATAGCGGCGATCCCGTTCGGGTAGGAGATGTCCGCCCGAACCACGCGCGGGAACGGCCGCTACCAGGTCGCCGTCTTCGGCGCGAGCGGCAAGGATGCGGACGAGTCGAACGTGGCGCAGTTGTGGAGCACGGTGTAGCTGGCGATTCCTAAGCTCGTGAAAGCCGCCGGCCAATTTGAGGGAAGGGGCGAGTAGGCCACTGCGCCTGACCGAAGAGGGCTATCCCTAAACTTATGGGGCAAAGTCTGCTTTCGACCCAAAGCGGACCTTAGAAGGTCACCTCATGGAGAGAGTCATGGCAATACCTAGAGCACATGAATCGGAACAGGTCGCCGCTGCGAAGGCGCGATTCGAGCAGGTGGGAGTGGGCGGGTTGAAAAGCCTTCGGGACGAAGATGCCTTGCTCATTGGGAAAGTAATTTTGATGTTCAGCTTCAATGAACTGAACCTACGTAGGGTGGTGGAGATTCTCTGCGCAAAGGGTTTCTTGCAGCTGAGGAAGAAATTCGAAACATTCGAGCTAGTTGAGGTGGTGAAAGAGGGCATCGTCAAAGCTTTTCCATCCGATGGCCAGTTAAGTGGTGATCTGGCAAAGCTCGACGAAATCGAGTTCAGGAGGCCGTTCCGGAACATGTTTGCTCACTGGGCAGCAAAGCGGCTGGATGGAACGGATTCGATCGTATTCATGACCAAAGACTCCAAGGATGAAAAGGCAGTCCATGGCTTAAGCACGATAGGCGCGTATGGCATCACGTATTCGGTGATGATGATCGAAGACATTCGCGGCCTGCTCAACAACATTGACAAATACGGTGAGTGGCTGGCCCTGCGTACATCCAGTTGGCATTTGGCGATAGGGTGTGATCCCTAATCCATCATTCGGCGAAGCCTTGGTCGAGAGTTGAGCGAGCTAAGATGCATGCTGCAAGATCCTATCTCGACCCCAAACTGACGGTCGGTGCGACCTTGCCTCCGTCCGCTTAGCCGGATGCCGGTAAGGTCAGTGCTGGAGCGAAAACATAGGGGAGGAACTATGCGGACTCCGTATGTGCGCCACGTGTTTGGCGAGGAGGTGCAGCGAAAGCTTCGCAGCCGGATGGGGTGGTTGTCCGCCGCGGTGGCAAGCTCCATTCCGTGGCCGAAAAAGGATGTGTGGATTCAATACGCCGGGGACGATTTCATCCTGCGCGGCACCGAAAACGGGCAGCAACCCACTGCGCCGGCTATTGCCGTGCCGGGGAACCCACAACAGATTGAAGAGAGCCTGGCGAGGGTTTACCGGCTGACCTCCGTGCTGGGATGGTTCTTGAACGGATACGTGGATGTGGTCGAAACCATCCAAGGCAGCCACCCCATAGGCTTTGGGGCGCAAATGCGACAGGCCTATTCCGAGGTGGGCCAGTTCGGAGACCGAGGCTTTGATTGCAACCACATGCCGATCGTTGAGCCGGAGAACGTCCGCATTGCGTTGGCGTTCTGGCGAGAAGGGCAACGTCTGACCAGGATCCACGACAGCTATGCATTCCTGAGTTACTTCAAAGTTATTGAATCGCAATACCAAAAAGGTTCTGACCGCGCCGATTGGTTTGCTCGCCACGTGGGTCTCATGACCGGCGATGCGGGAGCCCGAGTTGCCCAACTGCGTGCAGATGGTATTGACGTGGGCCTCCACCTGTATGACAGCGGTCGAAATGCCGTGGCGCACGCATCCTTCGGCGGTGGCATCGTTGATCCCGACATCCCGGCCGATCGCCGGAGGATTGTCGCCGACTTGGTGTTGATGCGAGAACTGGCTAGGCACTACATTGCCAGTGAGTTGAAGGTGCCGACCGCACGGGAGCTTTATCGAACCCGCAATCGCATCGAGCCGTGGGAACCGCTGATTGATGCTGGGATGCTCGCTGTGCTCAAAGCTGGCGGAACACCCGATGAGGAACTGGGCCTGGATCGATTGGCTGTCGGGCTCAGTTTGTGGCCGGACGATCCCATGCCAGGCCTCAGTCGCCTCACCCTGCGAGTGGACGCTGTGCATGAGGGGGCTGCAAGGGTGCTCCTCTTCAACGAGCGCATGACCATGATGTTTGCGTTCGTGCTGGACTTCCGGAAGGGGCAGATTCACACGCAATTAGACAACGGCAGCTTGCTGCAGAACGACGAGCACTCGCCGACCGAGGACGATGTTCGCGAGTTCTACACCGTTTTTCACCGTGTGATTGGAAATGCCGTGGTGGAACTTCGCGTGGAAGGGCTGGAGCCTGTGGACTGCGAGGTGGTCATTCCAGTGAACATCATCCCTAGGAATCCAGAGGAAGCAGTGGCGGAAGCCGTCGAGGCGTTCCGTCAGGCAAATGCACAAGGAATAGGATGAATGCGGTAAGCGTTGCGTGGCTTTAGCGTGGGCGAGGGAGGAACGGGGTCACTTGAACTACGTCAATCACGCGATCACGGGAGGATGGGGTTCGATGAGCAATGGACTTGGCGCACTCGGTCGTCCGCTTCGGACGATCGGCAGCTTCTGGCCGAAAGCAGACGTCGTCACTTGGCTGATTGCGACCGAAGGTACAGCCAACGTCGGCTCCGTCGCGTTTCACGCGCGTCCAGCCTGCACTCGCCTTGACTCCCCTCCACCGCGGTAGCAGACTCGGCTGCAAGGAGCGTAGAAACTCCACTTAGAGCGGTCCCCACCTCCGTCAAACCGGTGGGATTTTTGTGTCTGCATAGTTGCAGGCACGGACCGACGCGATGCCTGCGTCGGGAGGGCGGCTAATACAACACCCGCAAGGGAAATACGCCCGCCGACTCTAAGCGGTTTCTAACCTCCCGACTTCCCGTCGCTGTCCCGGCGTGCGGGTACTTCATGGAACGAGGAGGCAAGCATGTCGACCATCGATTCGGAAGATCGGTATGTCACCGGCTATTTCCTGCCGGAGGACACCCAGCTACGGCTGAAGCAGCTGCGCGAGTACGTGGGATTCCTCACCAACCTGGCCCGACCTCGGC
>NZ_JBQCCF010000004.1:0-12137 GCF_051962475.1 Dyella sp. | reverse complement strand
TGGGCGACGCCGCCCCCCGCCACGGCTTCCGCCGCGCCTGACACTTGGTTGTAGGAGCCCGCTCGCGGGCGATGCTGTTCGCTTTCGGATTGGCATCAAAGCCAAAAGCATCGCCCGCAAGCGGGCTCCTACCTAGCCGTGCGCTGCACCGGAACAACTGGCCGCGATCGCGCGACTGCACACACCGCGCAGATCCCCGCCACTCCTTATCCGCCCTTTGTAGGAGCCCGCTCGCGGGCGATGCTTCTGGCTTTGATGCCGATCTGAAGCGAACAGCATCGCCCGCGAGCGAGCTCCTACATTAGAGAGCGCCGAACGTTGCGATGGCACCGCTACGCCGGGCCATGGCCGGTCAACAGTTCGGCCAGCCAGTCCACGAACACGCGCAGTCGCGCCGGGAGGTGGTGTTGCTGCGGGTAGAGCACGGTCAGGGGCAACGGCGGCGGGGGCGTGTCCGGTAGCAACTCGATCATGCGGCCCGCGGCCAGCGCCTCAGCTAAGTGGTAGCGGGGAAACTGGGCGATGCCAAGCCCGGCCTCGCAGCAGCCCAGGTAGGCGTCCCCGCCGCTTACCGACAGGCGCGACGGCAGCATCAACTCGCGCCGCCGTCGGCCCACCATGAATTCCAACGGCTCGACGCGCCGCGTGGTGGGCGAGGCCCAGTTCACGGCTACATGGCCGTGCTGCAGATCCGCCAGTGTGCGCGGCAGACCGTGTTCGCGAACGTAGCTGGCGCTGGCGAGGGTGACCTGGGTGAGCCGGCCGACCTGACGCCCGATCATGCCCGAGTCGCCGAGCTTGCCGGCACGCAGCACGCAGTCGACGCCTTCGCGCAGCAGGTCCACGAAGCGGTCGCCGGTGCCGATGTCCAGCTCGATCTGTGGGTAGCGCGCGCAGAACGCGGGCAGATGCGGCAGCACCTGCAGACGGGCGAAGGTGCCCGGGAGATCCACGCGCAACCGTCCCTTGGGCACGATGGCCGCCTCGCGAAAATCCGCCTCCACCTCGTCGATATCCGCCAGCAGCCGGCGGCAATGGCCGTAGTACACCTCGCCGTCGCGGGTGGTACGTACGCGGCGGGTGGTCCGCTGTAGCAGCTGCGCCCCCAGCCTCGCCTCCAACCGCTTGATCGCGTGGGTGACGGTAGCGCGCGGCAGGGTGAGGTCGTCCGCGGCCGCGGTGAAGCTGCCCAGTTCGACGATCCGCGCATACAGGCGCATGGCTTCGATGCGGTCCATGATTGTTTATCTATATGGAATGGTGTTCGCCATTATTGAGTATTTATGCAGGCCAGCGCGACGCGCAGAATGTCGGTTCTGCGGGCACTCCACCGCCCCTTATCCCGAACCGCACAAGGAGCTTCTCATGCAAATGCGCACCCTCGGCCATCATGGCCCGTTGGTCTCCGCCCTCGGCCTCGGCTGCATGGGCATGAGCGATTTCTACAGCGGGCGTGACGATGACGAATCGATCGCCACGATCCGCCACGCCCTCGATCGCGGCCTCACGCTGCTGGACACCGCCGACATGTACGGTCCGCACACCAACGAGGTGCTGGTCGGTCAGGCCATCAAGGGCCGTCGCGACGAGGTGTTCCTGGCGACCAAGTTCGGCATCGTGCGCGATCCGAACGATCCCACCGTGCGGGGCATCAGCGGCCGGCCGGAATACGTGCGCGCCGCCTGCGATGCGAGCCTCAAGCGTCTGGGCGTGGACACCATCGACCTCTACTACCAGCACCGCGTGGATCCGAGCGTGCCGATCGAGGAAACCGTGGGCGCGATGGCCGAGCTGATGCAGGCGGGCAAGGTGCGCTATCTCGGCCTGTCCGAAGCTTCCGGCGCCACGCTCGAGCGTGCCTGCAAGGTGCACCCGATCGCCGCCCTGCAGAGCGAGTTCTCGCTGTGGACGCGCGATCCGCAAACCAATGGCATGCTCGAGGCCTGCCGCCGACTGGGCGTGACGCTGGTGGCGTATTCGCCGCTGGGCCGCGGCTTCCTCACCGGCGCAATCACCAAGCCTGAGGATTTCGACGCCGACGACTACCGCCGCCACAGCCCGCGTTTCCAGGGCGAGAACTTCGCGCGCAACCTGAGTCTGGTCGAGCAGGTGCAGGCCCTGGCGGCGCGCAAGGGCTGCACGCCGGCGCAGCTGGCGCTGGCCTGGGTGCTGGCGCAGGGCCAGGACATCGTGGCGATCCCCGGCACCAAGCGCCGTTCCCGCCTGGACGAGAACCTCGGCACGCTCCAGGTGGAGCTGAGCGCCGCCGAACTCGCGGCGATCGATGCGGTGTTTCCGCCGGACGCGGCCTCGGGCCCGCGCTATCCGGAAGCCATGATGGCGGCGGTCAACGCGTAAGCTGGTCAGCCTGAACAGCCCGACTTCGCGCCCCGCCTGTCCTCCATGGCAGACGGGGCGCGTGGTCGCAGGCGCGACCCAGGTCGCGGCCTGGCGGCGTCCGCCCGCTACACTTTGCACATGAACACGCCCGACGATTCCCTGCTCGGCAAGAGCACCGTCTACGCCGATCGCTACGACCCCGCCTTGCTGTTTCCGATTCCGCGTGCGGCCAAGCGTGCGGAGATCGGCGTGACGGGGCCGCTGCCGTTCCGCGGTGTGGACGTATGGAACGCGTACGAGTTTTCGTGGCTGGACGCGCGTGGCAAACCGATGGTGGCGCTGGTGGAGATCCGCGTGCCGGCGAGCTCGCCGAACATCATCGAGTCAAAGTCGTTCAAGCTCTATCTCAACGGCTTCTCGCAGGAGCGCATGGACGACACACTCACACTGATCGCCACGCTGGAGCGCGACCTGTCGGCCGCTGCCGGCGCCGCGGTGAAGGTGGAGCTCAGCGTGCCCTCGGCGGTGGCCCATTCCGTGCGCGACCTGGACGGCGTCTCACTCGACGATCAGGCGCTGGACATCGACGACTACGGCCCGCCCAAGGCCGATTACCTGCGCGTACGCGCGGGCGAGGCGATCGAGGAGTCGCTGGTGTCTGATCTGCTGCGCTCGAACTGCCCGGTCACCGGGCAGCCGGACTGGGGCACAGTGCAGATCCACTACCGCGGCCGGCCGATCGATCGCGAGGGGCTGCTGCGCTACCTCGTATCGTTCCGCACCCACAACGAATTCCACGAGCAGTGCGTGGAGCGCATCTACGTCGACCTGATGGCGCGCTGCGCGCCGGAGCGACTGAGCGTCTACGCCCGATACACGCGGCGCGGCGGGCTGGACATCAACCCCTATCGCGCCAGCGACGACAGCGCGCCGGTGAACCTGCGCGGCGCCCGCCAGTAGGCCAATTGGCTCGCCTCACTGCGAGGTGAACGAGGCGCGGCGGTGGTAATCAGGGCTTCAGCCGGTGGGGCCTAGCCTTTCGACCCCTGCAGCGCGTCCCGCGCTGCGGTGGCCACGGATGGCGCCATTCCCCTCCCTGCTGAAGACGGAAGATCCCCATGAATACGTCCGCTCGCCCCCTCCTCCTGTGCAGCCTCGCCGCCAGCGGCCTGCTGATGCTCAGTGCTTGCGGCAAGCACGACGCCAGCAACGACACGCCGGCACCGGCCAGCACCGCCCCGGCCACGCCGACGCCGATGACCCCGGCACCGGCCACCACGCCCGCGCCGTCGAGCACCGCCGTGACGCCGGCCATGCCGACCAGCACCGCGCCCGCCCCGGCCAGCACCACCGCCAGCAGCGCTCCCGTGAACGCCGATGCGTTCGCGGTGAGCAAGGTGGTGGTGGGTGATGCGGTGACTGCCGCGCACACCGTCAGCCAGGCCAAGGACACCATCACCGCGACCCAGAAGGCGATCTACGCCAGCGTCGAAACCAACGGCCGCACTGACGGCGCCACCCTGAGCGCCCGGTGGAGCTACGACGAAGGCAAGGGCCAGCTGGTGAGCGCCATCAGCCAGTCGATCGCCACCACTGGCCCGGCCGTCACCACGTTCAAAATCCAGAACCCGAACGCCTGGCCGGCGGGCAAGTACAAGGTGGAAATCGCGCTGGACGGCAAGCCCGTATCGACCCGCGCGTTCGAGGTGAAATCCTCAAGCTGATCGCTCACCGATCACGCACTTCCGCGAGGCGCCCTTCGGGCGCCTCTTTTTTTGCCGCGGGAACACGGCCCGGCTCCACAGCGATGACACCGCAAAGCACGAGGCCGTCGACCCGTTCGTGCAGTGCGTGCGAACGCCCGGTGAGCGCCCCGTGCACCAGCGTGAATGCCCGCTGCGCCGCGCCATGCCGCCGCACGCCGCCTTCACGGCGCCCCGGATGGAATCGACCCCGGACGAGGCGACACCGCTTCGCCGACTTTCCCAATCGACGAGGTAGCAGTCATGAACGAGGACACCATCAAGGGCCAGTGGAAGCAGCTTGGCGGAAGCATCAAGCAGAAGTGGGGCAAGCTCACCGACAACGACCTCACCGTCGCCGAAGGCAACGCCGAATACCTGGCCGGCAAGGTTCAGGAGCGTTACGGCATCGCCCGCGATGAAGCCGAAGCCCAGGTGCGCGAGTTCGAGAAGTCGCTGCGCCACTGACTATCCGGCCGGCGCGCTGCACTCGCCGCGCGCCGCGCCCCCAGAAGGAGACAAGCCATGCTTCACTACGCCATCGTGTTTCTCGTGATCGCCCTGATCGCTGCGCTGTTCGGTTTCACCGGCATTGCCGCGGGCGCCGCCAGCATCGCCAAGATCCTGTTCGTGGTGTTCCTGGTGCTGTTCGTGCTGTCGCTGATCTTCGGCGGCTTGCGTCGCGGCCCGCGCGCATAGCCGGTCGCTCCAGGCAATGACGAAAAAGGCGCCTTCGGGCGCTTTTTTCGTTGCGGCCCCCGGCGCGGCACGGCGGCGCGCCGGACTTTTGCGCGCGGACGCGGGACAATAGGCGTCTGCCCCATCCGCCTGGCCGAGGAACCGTTCCGTGCACACCGACCGACTGGACATCGTCCGCCCCGACGACTGGCACCTGCACCTGCGCGACGGCGAGGCGATGGCCTCGGTAGTGGGCCACACCGCGCGCCGCTTCGCCCGCGCCATCGTGATGCCCAACCTCAAGCCGCCGGTGACCACCGTGGCGCAGGCGCTGGCCTACCGCGAACGCATCCTCGCCGCCGTGCCGGCCGGCATGACGTTCGAGCCGCTGATGACGCTGTACCTCACCCGACAGACCACGCCGCAGGAAATCGTCGCGGCCAAGGCCAGTGGCCAGGTGCATGCGGTGAAGTTCTATCCGCAGGGCGCCACCACCAACTCGGCTGCCGGTGTGTCCGATCTGGCCACCGTCTACCCGGTGCTGGAGGCGATGGAGCAGGCCGACCTGCCGCTGCTGATACACGGCGAGGTGACCGATCCGACGGTAGACGTGTTCGATCGCGAGAAGACCTTTATCGACCGCCACATGCTGCCGCTGCGCGAACGATTCCCGGGGCTGCGCGTGGTGTTCGAGCACATCACCACCGCCGACGCCGTGCAGTTCGTGCAGAGCGCGACCGCCAACATCGCCGCGACGATCACCGTCCACCACCTGCTGCTCAACCGCAACGCGCTGTTCGACGGCGGCGTGCGCCCGCATCACTACTGCGCGCCGGTGCTCAAGCGCGAGCAGCATCGCCAGGCGCTGCTACGGGCGGCTACCAGCGGCGACCCGCGCTTCTTCCTCGGTACCGACAGCGCGCCGCATCCACGCGAAGCCAAGCTGGCCGACTGCGGCTGCGCCGGCATCTTCACCGCGCACGCGGCGATCGAGCTGTACGCCGAAGCGTTCGACGAGGCCGGCAAGCTGGAAAACCTGGAAGGCTTCGCCAGCTTCCACGGCCCGGACTTCTACCGCCTGCCGCGCAACACCGAACGCCTCGTGCTCGAACGCCGCGCCTGGACCGTGCCCGACACCGTGCCGCTGGGTGACAGCGTGTGTGTGCCGATGCGCGCCGGCAGCAGCGTGGCGTGGTCGATCGCGTCGTGAGCGCCCGCGACCGCGGCGGGTCGTAACCGCTGCACCAGCGGCAGCCGCGACGCATGCCGCTGGCCCACGCAGCAAGCGCACGACCAAGGACGCCCGGGATCGCCCCGCACCGCGTGGATACACCGATGCAGACACAACAGCTCGTACTTCTGATCGCCAACCTGGCCGGCACGTTCGTGTTCGCGCTCAGCGGCGCACTGGCGGCCACACGGCGCCAGCTCGATCTGTTCGGCGTGCTGGTGCTGGCATTCGCCGCCGCCAACTCCGGCGGCATCGCGCGCGACGTGCTGATCGGCGCCGTGCCTCCCGTCGCCATTAGCGACTGGCGCTATCTCGCCGCCGCGGTAGCGGCCGGCATCATCACGTTTCGCTGGTCGCACCTGATCGAACGCATGCAGCACCCGGTGCGGATGTTCGACGCCGCCGGCCTGGCGCTGTTCACCGTTACCGGCGCGCACAAGGCCCTCGCGTTCGGGTTGCACCCGGTCATGGCGGCACTGCTGGGCATGCTCACGGGCATCGGCGGCGGCATCGCGCGCGACCTGCTGCTGGCCGACGTACCGATGGTGCTGCGCGCCGACCTGTACGCAGTCGCCGCGCTCGTCGGCGCAACCGTGCTGGTGCTCGGCACCCTGCTCGGTCTACCTACGGTCGCCACGATGAGCGCCGGCGCCGCGGCATGCTTCACGCTGCGCATGCTGGCGGTGAAGCGCGGCTGGCATCTGCCGATTGCCGGCCGTCGCGGCGCCGCCGCCGGCGATAACCCGCCTCGCCGATAACACGCCCAAGACGGCGATGCCGGCATTCGCTTCGGCTTCGTTTGGATCAATGGAAATGGCGCGCCTGGAGGGATTCGAACCCCCGACCAATGGCTTCGGAAGCCACTACTCTATCCGGCTGAGCTACAGGCGCGTGTGGTGCGTGCCGCCGCGGTGCGGACGTCTGTCCGGGGTGCGGCGGACGCGCAGTATAGCGGAGTTGGACGGGTGCTTGGCGATGCGTTGGCCGCGGGCACGGTTGGCTGCGTCCGGCCCAGTCACACCCGAGCTTGCTTCGACCACGCAGATCATGGGAGACGGTCGCAAGAACCGTCTCCTCATTCCGCTCCCCCCGATGGGGGGAGGGAGCGGAGCGGGAGCACCCTCTTCCCGACGGAAAGAGGATACGGTTCCGATCAGAGCGGCTTGATCAGCTTGGCCAGGGTGTCCGGCTTGCTGGTGTCGCGCTCCAGGTGCGGGTACTTCAGGCCGTCGTGGTAGTCCACGCGCACGGTCTTGTAGCTATCGAAGTTCTTCACCAGCAGCTCGACCGGCTGGCTCTTGTCCTTCGCCGCAGCGGTGACCGCGTCCTTGAGTGCATCGGCGGAATACTCCGCGCCGTTGACGGCGATGATCTTCATCGCCGGCGACAGGCCGGCCTTGAACGCCGGGCCGTCCCACAGCACGTCGGCGATGGAGCCGTCCTTGGTGACCGAGACGCCCAGCGAGTAGGTGAGATCGGCGAAGCCGCGGCGCGATTCGATCGCCTTCACCGCGTCGGACGGCTTGTCGGTGTAGACCAGCTTCCAGCCGTGCTCGGCGATGCCGTTGATCAGCGGGCCGTGACCATCGAGACGCTCACGCAGGAACGGCGCCCAGTCGAACTTGGCGATGCCGTCGAGCGTCTTCACCACGTCCTCGAAGGTGTAGGTGTTGACCTTCCAGTCGCCGTTGTTCATGCCGAAGAAGGCTTTGGCGAAGTTGTCGATGCTCTTCTTGCCGCCGGTGAGCGCACGCAGCTTGGCGTCCACGTCGAGCCAGATCATCGCGCCGGCGACGTAGTAGTCCTCGCTGGCCTGGTAGTTGCGGTACGGCAGCGGCGAGCGCTGGGCGATGGTGGGGTCGTTGGTGGTGTCCTGCACGTTGCGCCAGCTGGCCAGGCCCGGGCGGCCCTTGTCGTAGGTGGCGGCGGCGAAGGCGAGCATGTCGCGGGTCTGCTCGGGGGTCCACAGGCCGGCGCGCGCGGCGACGACGTAACCCCAGAACTGGGTCTGGCCCTCGTACACCCACAGCAGCGTGTCGCTCATCGGCACGTTGAAGTTGGGCGTGGTGAGATCCGCGCCGCGGCGGTACTTGCCGTCCCAGGAGTGGTTGTACTCGTGCGAGAACAGATCGCGCGACAGCGCGTTCTTCTTCCACTCGGTGAAGTAGTCGGCCGAGACGCCGTCTTCACTGGACTGGTGGTGCTCCAGGCCGATGCCGCCGAGCTTGTCGCTGAGCGAGGTGAGGAAGGTGTAGTGGCTGTAGTGGTGCGCGCCGTAGAGCTTGTACATCTGCTGGATCAGCTCGCGGTGCGGCTTGATCTGCTCGGGCGTGAACTCGAGGTACTTCGGCGCGTCGGCGAACAGGTCCATGTGCACCGGCACCTTGGCGCCCGGATCGAGATCGACCTGCTTGTGGTACTTGCCGGCGAGCATCGGCGAATCGACCAGCGCGTTGTAGGTGATGGTCTTGTAGTTCCAGGTGTCGCCGTTCTTGGAGGCGAGCTCCAGCGCGGTGGCGCCTTCCCAGCCGGCTGGCAGGGTCACGCTGGCGTCGGCGTTGATCATGCGGATGTTGTGGCCGGCGGGATACACCGACACCTTGTCCCACTGCAGGCTGAGCATTTCGGGCGTCATCATGATGCGGCCCTGGTTGCGCTCCTGCGCGGTGAGGAACTGGAAGTCCACGTCCACCGCACTGGCGCCTTCGGGTACGTCGACGTGGAAGGCGTAGACGTTGAGCGGATCACGCGTCCAGGTGAGCGTCTTGCCGTTCGCCTTCACGGTGAGGCCGGCGAACTTGTCGATCGGGCCGGTGGGCGAGTGGTTGCCCGGAATCCACTGCGGGTACAGCAGGGTGAGCGGGCCGGCCGCAGCGGGGATCGTCTCGTGCACGCGGAACACACGGTGCGCCACATCGGTGGCGTCCACGTGGATCTTCAGCGTGCCCGGCGCGTAGGGCGTGTCCTGCACGGGCGGCACGTTGTCGGCGTGGGCCGGCGCGGCCAGCAGGCCGAGGCCGGCCACCAGGAGGGCGGAAGCGAGAGCGGTGTTTTTCAAGAGGCATCTCCTCGATGCGGGGTGGTCGGTGAACCCGGCCGGCGCAGGCGCCGACCGCGGGGATGAGGGTGGATGTAGTTACTTGCGCGCCGCGGCGATGTCGCCCAGCAGGTCTTTGCCGCTGGCGCGGACCAGGTGCGGGTACTTCAGGCCGTCGTGATAGTCGACGCGGTAGGTGCTGAAGGTGTCCACGTTCTTCACCAGCAGCTCGACCGGCGCGCCCGCGCCCTTGGCCGCGGTGACGGCATCCTTGAGTGCGTCGGGCGAATAGTCCTTGCCGTTGACGGCCACGATGGTGAGGCCCGGCACCAGGCCGGCCTTGAACGCGGGACCGTCCCACTGCACGTCGAAGATCTGGCCGTTGCTGCCGGCGGACAGGCCCAGCGAGTAGGCCAGGTTCACGCCGTGGCGCACTTTCTCCATCGCCTTGTCCATGTCGTTGGGCTGATCGGTGTAGACCAGCTTCCAGCCGCCGCGCTCGATGCCGTGCTCGGGCAGCTCGGTGCCGGTGTAGTCCAGGCGCTGGCGCAGGAAGCTCGCCCAGTCGTACGGCTGCACCTGGTTGAGCGTGGCGACCACGTCGTCAAAGGTGTAGGTCTTGGTGACGTAGCTGCCTGGGTCCATGCCGTAGAACGCGCGGGCGAAATCGTCCAGCGAGTGCTTGTTGTGCGAGAGCTCGCGGATCTGCGTGTCCACGTCCAGCCACAGCAGCTGACCTTCGGGATAGAAGTCGGTGCCGCGGCGCCAGTTGATCCAGCCGCCGCCGCCGAAGTAGGTAAGCGGCGCGGCATCGGCGGTGTCCTGCAGTGAGCGCCAGCCGCGGCCGGTGCGGTGCGCCATGGCCGCGGCGATCGAGGCCAACGAGTCGCGATACTGCGCCGAACTCCACAACCCGGCGCGGGCGGTGATCACGCCGCACCAGTAATCGGTGAGGCCTTCGTAGACCCACAGCAGGTCGTCCTGCATCGGCTCCATGAAGGTGGGCGTCCACAGGTCGGCCGGGCGGCGGAACTTGCCGTTCCACGAGTGCACGTACTCGTGCGGCATGAGGCTGGCCGCCAGCGTGTGCATGGTGTCGTCGGTGAAGAAGTTGGCCGGCAGGCGGTCGTCGCTGGACTGGTGGTGCTCCAGCCCGAAGTGGCCGGTGTGATCGGACAGCGTGAGCAGGAAATCGTAGTGCCCGTAGTGGTGCGCGCCGAACAACTTCAGCGTCTGCTGCACCACCGCGCGCTGGCCAGCCAGCTGCTTGTCGCTGAGCTTGACGTCGTCGGCACCGTCACCCACCACGTTGAGGTGCACCGGCACCTTGGCGCCGGGATCCAGGTCCACGCGGTTGAAGTGCGCGCCGGCGATCAGCGGCGAGTCCACCAGGTTGTTGAAGGTGACCGGCTTGAACGTGGTGGTGGCACCGGACTGGCTGGCCACTTCCAGGGCACTGCCGAACTTCCAGCCCGCCGGGAGGGTGACGCGGGGTGCGATGGTGATCTGCCGCGTGTAGTGCCCGGCCGGATAGAACGCTACCTGGTTGAACTCCATGTCCACCAGCTTGGGCGTGGACGAGGCGCTGGCGCCAAACTCGCCACCATCACCCGGCGACAGGAACTGGAACGCCAGATCGAGCTGCTCGACGCCGGCTGGCACGTCCAGGTGAATCGCGTACATCTCGCGCAGGTCACGCCGCCACCGCACCGGCTTGCCGTCGGCGGTGATGACCAGTCCGGTGACGTTCTGGATCGGGCCGGACGGCGCGTGTTCGCCGGGAATCCACTTGGGGTAGTACAGAGTCAGCGGACCGGGCGTCACCGGGATGGTCTCGGCCACACGGAACACCTTCTTCGGCGCATCGGTCAGATCCAGCGCCAGCGTCAGCGTGCCGGCATAGGGCTGGTCGACCGGGGTCGGCAGCTCCGTCGCGGCGGCGACCGGCAGGACGAGAGCGAAGCTCAAGGCGGAAAACAGGCGGGAGACTCGATGCATAGGACGCACTCCGGGCAGACGCCGGGAACGCGATACCTCACCTCCCCTGGCTGCAACCACGCCGACCGCTCGTCACGTCCTGTGGTGCGGGTCCGGCATGGGACAAGGGGTCGATGGTAGGTCGAAGGTCACCCCCAGCCCCCTGCCAGAGGTCACGGCATCGACCATCGGGAGGACCGAAAGTACGCGAGCCGAAGGCCAGCGAGCGCCGCATCACCGCCGCCAGTCATAGTCATCGAAGATCGGCGATGGCCGACAGAACAGGCCGCAACCTACTCGCGGATCGCCCGCGCGTTGCCTGGGGCGGGAAGAGTCGATATTGCGATGCGCACGGCGGTCGCCTTGCACATGCTCACCCTCGCCGTCCGCAGCCGAACCAGAGAGGTTTCGATCACCGCCTTGCGCTGGCCTGCCTGCCACCTTCGTCAAAGCGATGGTCCGTCGCTGGAGTTGCCCGGCGGTGACGGATTACACGGTGCGATCGCTCCATCGAGAAAACGCCCGCGGAACCGGACCGGCTCCGCGGGCGTTTCATTGACGGCAACAGCGTGGCTTACGACTTGGCCAGTTCGCTGTGGCGCATGCCGTAGGCGAAGTAGATCACCAGGCCCAGCGCCATCCAGGCGATGAAGCGCCAGATGGTAATCATCGGCAGGCCGCCGAGCAGCTGGAAGCGACCGTCGGCGAACCACGGCCAGCCAATGATCAGGAACAGCGAGAACAGCATGCCGGCCGGGGCCACCAGCCACAGCATCGGCGTACGGAAACGGCGCTCCACGTGCGGCTGGCGCACGCGCAGGATCAGCACCGAGCCGCAGATGATGATGAAGGCGGCCAGCGTGCCGATGTTGACCAGCTCGGCCACCTCGCCGATCGGCAGGAAGCCGGCGACCAGTGCGGTGAACACCCCAAGGATCATCGTGGGGCGCGCGGGCGTGCCGTACTTGGGATGGATCTTGGCGAACCACTTCGGCAGCAGGCCGTCCCGGCTCATCGAGAACCACACCCGGGTCACGCCGAGCATGAAGGTGAACATGACGGTCAGAATGCCGATGATGGCGCCGACCGCGATGACATCCGCCAGACCGCTCAGGCCCACCGACTTGAACGC
>NZ_JBQCCF010000003.1:0-69800 GCF_051962475.1 Dyella sp. | reverse complement strand
GTTTCTTCCGTTAGGACCCCGCTAGCGGAAAATGATTTTGTTTTTTTTTCGTAATCAAATCAAATCCATCGCCCGCGAGCGGGCTGCTACAGAGGATGCCGCGAGGTGGCTCAGCGGCCTTTGAACTCGGGCTTGCGCTTGTCGAGGAACGCGCGCGTGCCTTCGCGCATGTCCTCGCTGGAGAACACCAGGGCGAAGGCCTGGGTTTCGAACTCCAGGCCCTGGTCGAGACCCGCTTCGCCTCCTTGCAGTACGGCATCGAGAATGCCGGCCGCGGCCAGTGGCGCGGCGGCGGCGAGCTGGTCGGCGAGAGCATCGATCGTCTCGTCCAGCGCTTCCGGCGCGACCACGCGGGTCACGATGCCCAGCCCGTGGGCGCGCTGCGCGCCGATTGTCGCGCCGGTAAGGCACAGCTCCAGCGCGGCGCTGCGACCGGCCAGGCGCAGCAGGCGCTGGGTGCCACCGAAACCGGGGATCAGGCCGAGGTTGATCTCCGGCTGGCCGAACTTGGCCTTCTCGCTGGCCACGCGCAGGTGGCAGGCCATCGCCAATTCCATGCCGCCGCCCAGCGCGAAACCCTGGATGCGCGCGATCACCGGCTTGCCGAGGCGCTCGATCAGGCTCATCAGGCGCTGCCCGGTGCGCGAGAACGCCTGCGCCTGCAGCGGCGTGTAGCCGTTCATCTCGGCGATGTCGGCACCGGCGACGAAGGCCTTGTCGCCGCTGCCGGCGAGCACCACCACGCGCACGCCATCTTCCTGCGCGGCCTGGGTGAAGGCGAGGGTGAGCTCGTTGAGCGTGTCGCGGTTGAGTGCGTTGAGCTTGTCCGGGCGGGCGACGGTAATGGTGCGGACGGCGCCACGATCGGCGATCTCGAGGTTGCGGTAGGCCATGGCGGAAACCTGCGGGTGAAAAAACGCAGATGGTACAGCGGGAACCTTTGCGGCCGCCCGGAATCTGATGCCGGTATCGCACCGGGCAGCATGCTGCGTTCCGCGCACGTAGCGCATAGCATGCCAAGCCAGGTGTCACGTTTACGGAGAGCGGCATGACGAAGTGGGCAGGGCTGGTAGTGGCGGCGCTCGGGCTGATCGGCACCGCCGCGCACGCGCAGCAGGCCGCCAAGGGGTCGGCCGCGGCCCCCACCGTCGACAAGGCCAAGCTGTCGTACGCGATCGGCTACCAGATCGGCAGCCAGTTCGCTGATGGCGATCCGGCCGTGGATCTGGCGACGCTCGAGCGGGCCATCCAGGATGCGGCAGCCAAGCGTCAGCCGAGCGTGCCGATGCAGGACATGCGCGCCCAGCTGCGCGCCCTCGACGATCAGATGCACGCCCGCGCCGTGAACGAGTTCCGCCGCGTCGCTGCGGCCAACGCGCGCAAGAGCGAGCAATACATGGCGCACAACCGCACCCAGCCGGGTGTGGTGCAGCTGGCTTCGGGGGTGCAGTACGCGGTGATCAAGCAGGGCCAGGGCACGGTGAGCCCTACGGTGGACAGCAAGGTCACCGTCAACTACCGCGGCATGCTGATCGATGGCACCGAGTTCGACAGTACCTTCGCGCACGGCAACCCGGTGAGCTTCGTGGTGAAGAGCGTGATTCCCGGCTGGCGCGACGTGATTCCGCGCATGCACGTGGGCGACCGCTGGAAAGTGGTGATTCCGCCGCGGTTGGCCTACGGCGAGCGTGGCGCCCTGCCACGTATCGGCCCGAACGAGGCGCTGGTGTTCGATATCGAGCTGCTGGACGTCGCCAATCCCTGATCGGCGCCCGGCGCAGGCGCTATCATTACCGGTCATGTCGACCGATCCCCGCGCTTCCTTTTCCGACGCACCACTGACGCCCTGCATCGGCCTGTGCCGGCTCGACGGGCGCGGCTATTGCCTGGGCTGCCAGCGGTCGATGGGCGAGATTGCGCGCTGGGGCACCATGCCCGATACCGAGCGGCTCTACCTGATGCGCGTGGTGCTGCCGACCCGCAAGGGGTCGTGATGGAGCGCATCTGGCACGCACTGGAGCCCGCCCTGCTGCCATTGGCCACGCCGCCGCAGCCACCGGGCTGGAACCACGCGCCGATGAGCGAGCTGCTGGGTACCGCCGAGCGGCGTCCGGCGGCGGTGCTGGTGGGCGTGCGCGAAGGCGTCGACCCCCGCGTACTGCTCACCGTGCGCACGGCGCACCTGCCGTCGCATGCGGGGCAGGTGGCGTTCCCCGGCGGCGGCAGCGACCCCGACGACCGTAACGCGATCGCCACTGCCTTGCGCGAAAGCGAGGAAGAAATCGGGCTGGATCCGCGCTTGGTGTCGCCGCTGGGCTTCCTCGACATGTTCGAGACGATCAGCGGCTACTGCGTCACGCCGGTGGTGGCGCGGGTCGCCGAGCACGCCACGGTGGTGCCGGCGCCGGACGAAGTGGCCGAGGTGTTCGAGGTGCCGCTGGCGTTTTTCCTGGAGCCGGGCAACCTGCGCCGCTACACCATGGAGTTCCGTGGCCACCAGCGACCGATGGTGGAGTTCGTGCATGGCGGGCATCGCATCTGGGGCGCCACCGCGGCGATGATGCTCAACCTGCTGCAGAGGATGGGACGCGCATGAAGACCACGCTGATTTCCGCCGCCGAGCTCGCTGCGTTGTCGCCGGCGGACGTGTTGATCGTCGATTGCCGCGTCGACCTTGCCGATCCCGACAAGGGTGAACGCGACTGGCGCAGCGGGCATATCCCCGGGGCGGTCTACGCGCAGCTCGACCGCGACCTGTCCGATCTCTCGCGCCAGCATCTGGGGCTGGGCCGGCATCCGCTGCCGCTGGAGACGGATTTCGCGGCCGTGCTGGGTCGCTGGGGCTGGCGTCCCGGCTTGCAGGTGGTGGCGTATGACGCCGCCGGTGGTGCCCTGGCCGCTGCGCGCCTGTGGTGGCTGATGCGGTTGGTCGGCGAGCGTGCGGTGGCGGTGCTCGATGGCGGTATCGGCGCGTGGGTCGCCGCCGGCCTGCCGTTGGAAACGTCGGTGCCCGAACGCGTGCCCACCACGGTAACGATCCACTACGACCCCGCGCAGTTCATCGTCGAGCATGCCGCTGTCACGGCGAGTCCGCAGCAACTGCTGATCGATGCGCGCGCCGCGGCGCGCTATCGCGGCGACACCGAACCGCTGGATCGTGTCGGCGGGCACGTTCCCGGTGCGCGCAACCGCCCGTTCGCGGATAACCTCGCCGCCGATGGGCGCTTCAAGTCGCCCGACGATCTGCGGGAGGAGTTCCTGGCGGTGTTGCAGACGTACGCGCCGCCGCAGGTAGTGCACTCCTGTGGCTCCGGCGTCACCGCGTGCCATAACCTGCTGGCGATGGAAGTGGCGGGCTTGAATGGATCGCGGCTGTACGCGCCGTCGTGGAGCGGCTGGGTCAGCGATCCGTCGCGGCCGGTGGCTACCGGGGCGGACTGAGCGCCCGGCCGGCTCGATTCACTTCTTGCGCAGCCGGTCGACCAGGCTCTGCAGCACCGTCTGCGTCTGCGGATGGAAGAAGCCATCGACGAAGGCATCCAGCGGCAGCGCATCCACGTCGGCGTACGCCTCAGTAAGGTCGGCACGGGCCAGCGCGCGGGTGGCGAGCATCGCGTGCGATGGCAACGCCAGCAGTTCGCGCAGCCAGTGCAGCGCTCGGGTAGATACCTGCTCGACGCCAGTGAGCTCGTCCACCATGCCGCAGGCCAGGGCCTGCGAGGATTCGATCATCGCGCCGGCGACGAGCAGCCGCTCCGCGCGGTAGGCACCCACCACGCGGCGCAGTGCGAGCTGGATGCAGTCGGGCACGCTCAAGCCCACCTGCACTTCGTTGAGGCCGATCTTGAATGGGCCTTCGGCCATGACGCGGTAGTCGCAGAACAGCGACAGCACTGCGCCGCCCGCCGGGCTGTGCCCGGTGATCGCGGCTACCACCGGTATCGGTGAGCGCGCCAGTGCGGCGCAGACGGCGAAGAACTCGCGCCAGAACGCGCGCACCTCGCTGCGCTCGCGCCCCATCAGCGCTGGCACGTCGACGCCAGCGGAGAACATGCCGGGCGCACCCGACAGCACGATGCCGCGGGCGCCGGCCGCGGGGGCCTCCTCGACCGCCGCGCGAAGTTGCTGCAGCAAGGAGAGATTGAGTGCGTTGACCGGGTGGCGGGCCAGCTGGAGTTCGACGATGGCGTCGTGGTGGATGCGATTGAGCATGGTCGTTCTCTGGTAGGCGGGCTTATTGCGGCTGGTCGTCGGCGGTCCAGGTGTAGCGCACGGCGTAGTCGAGCGTCGCGCTGCCGTGTGCCGGCACCTTCACCGCAAAACCCAGCGTGTCGGCAGTGCTGACGGTGGGTTTGAGACTGGAGGAGGCCAGCGTCCAGCTGCGCCAGCGCGAAGGGTGTTCGCGCACGGTGATCGTGCGGGCGCTGTCGCCGGCGTTGCTGAAGGTGAGGCGGAACGCCTCGTCCATGGTGCGGCCCTCGCGATCGACATGGAACGCGGTGCGCTCGCGCTTGGCGCGCAGGTCGAACACGTTGCCGAGCGTGAGCTTGACCTCGGCGTCCTTCGGGGTGTCTTCGATGCGACTCTCGCCGATCACCTGTGCTGCGCCGCGGTCATCGCGCGCCAATACGCGCAGGTAGCCGGCCGGCAGGCTGTCGAAAGCGCGGAAGGTGAGCGTGCCGACCACGTTGGTGGGTCCATCGACCATGATCGACGGTTGCGTCATGGGCTGCGGAGGCTGGTAGCCGCCGCCGGTTTCGTACAGCGCCGTGCGCTCGCAGGCGATGCTCTTGGGCGCGTACAGCGGCAGCAGGCTGACGGTGCCGTCCGGCAGGTCGACCGGCTCGGGCAGGCGATAGCTGCGGTAATCGCCGACGGTCGACTGCTGCGGCAGGTCGGCGGCCTTGCCGCGGAAGGCCATCGCCATCATCGGGGCCGCGGCGGGCTTGTCCAGACGCGGCTCGCCGGCGATCAGCGTGAGCTGGGCGTCGTGCCAGTCGCTGCCGCTGCGGTTGGCGACACTGGCGCGCGACTGCAACGCGATGCGGCAGCCGCTGCCATCGGCGAGCGTTCCGATATACGACGCGCGCCAGCCCAGTCCACCGGTCACGTAGCTGAGCTGCGCCGCGGCCACCCCGGCGCGCGGCGCATCCACCCGCAGGTCGAGCCGGGTGCCGCCATCGACATCGCCGGTTGCGCGCACTGCCACGTAGTCGTGCACGAGCACCGTGCTCTCACCCTGTTGAATCTGCAATACGTCGCCGGCCGAGCGCAGGATGCCGCTGAGGATCACGTCGCCCTGGTGGCCGAGCACGTCGACCTTGCGTCCGACCAGATCGCTCACCCGCGCCACGCCACCCTGGGCGAGCTGCAGTCGCTGCGATACCACGGTGGTCTTTGCGTCGTCGAACTGCAGTGCGAGCGCTTCGGGGTCGAGGTAGAGCGGCAGGCCGGTGAGGTGCGCGTCGTGCACGCCGGCGGCGAGGTTCAGCGAGCGCGGCTCGCGCACCATCGCGTAGCCCGCCTGCGCATGGCTGCCGTCGTTGGCGAACAGCGAGGCATCGTCACTGCGGTAGATCGTGATGTCGCTGTGGTCGGCCGCGGCGGCACCGGTGGCGAGCGTGAGCAGGAAGAGGGCGAGGGGCGTCTTGCGCACGGGCGAGCTCCTTGTCGTGTGGGTCCGGCGATCTTACCGGCACCGCATGAAGCGCAGGCATCGATCGAACCGGCGGCGCAACCCCGTCACGCCTCGCCGTGCGTTCAAGCGCCGTCGGCGGCCGAGTCGCGGATCGCCTGCGGCAACGGCACCGGCTTGCCGGTCGTAGGATTCATCCACACCAGTACTACCTGTCCGTCGCAGTAGAGCTGGTCGGTATGCTCGGCATCGACGACGCGATGGGCCAGAGTGATCGAGCTGTTGCCCAGGCGCTCGCAGAACAGCTCCACGGCCAGGTGGCCCGGCCAGGCGATGGGTTGGCGGTAGTTGAGGTTGCTGGCCGCCAGCACCGGCATCGACGACTCGTCGAACCACGGGCCGGGCACGTGGCGCAGCCACTGCAGCCGAGCTTCTTCGAGGTAAGTGAGATAGGTGGAGTTGTTGACGTGGTTGAAGGCATCCAGATCACGCCAGCGCACCTCCAGATGGGCCACGAACAGCGGCCTGGGCTCTGCCTGCTCGACCGGCGGCGAGTTGTCGAGTTCGGTCGCCAGAGCGGCGTCGGCGGTCTTGGAGGCGCGCGTCTTGCGCGCCGGTTTCGGGGTGTCCTGCGAGCTCACGAACGCTTCTTCCTGGGCATGGGGCGGTGCTTGTCGGCCGAGGCAATATGCTTGGTGGCGGCCTTGGTGCGCTTGGGGGTGTCGGCGCGCTTGGCCTTGGTGGCCTGGGTCGATTTCAACTGCGGCGCGAGGAAACGGCCGGTGTGCGAGCCCGGGGTTGCGGCCACCGTTTCCGGCGTGCCCGACACCAGGATGCGCCCGCCGCCCGAGCCGCCCTCGGGGCCAAGATCGACAATCCAGTCGGCGGTCTTGATCACGTCGAGGTTGTGCTCGATCACCACCACCGTGTTGCCCTGGTCGACCAGCTGATGCAGCACGTCGAGCAGCTGCTCGATGTCGTGGAAGTGCAATCCGGTGGTGGGCTCATCCAGGATGTAAAGGGTGCGGCCGGTGTCGCGCTTGCTGAGCTCCTTGGACAGTTTCACGCGCTGCGCCTCGCCGCCGGAGAGCGTGGTCGCACTCTGGCCGAGCTTGATGTAGTCCAGGCCCACGGCGCGCAGCGTATCGAGCTTGCGGGCAATGGTGGGTACGTTCTCGAAAAGCTTCAGCGCGTCCTCCACCGTCATGTCCAGCACGTCGGCGATGGTGTGGCCCTTGTAGAGGATGTCCAGCGTCTCGCGGTTGTAGCGCTTGCCGTGGCAGACGTCGCAGGGCACGTAGACGTCGGGCAGAAAGTGCATCTCCACCTTGATCATGCCGTCGCCTTCGCAGGCCTCGCAGCGGCCGCCGCGCACGTTGAAGCTGAAGCGGCCGGCGGTGTAGCCGCGCGAGCGGGCCTCCGGCACCTGCGCGAACATCTCGCGCAACGGGGTGAACAGGCCGGTGTAGGTGGCCGGGTTGGAGCGCGGCGTGCGGCCGATCGGCGACTGGTCGATGTCGACCACCTTGTCGAACAGGTCCATGCCGCTGACCGACTCGAACGGCGCCGGCTGGGTCGCGGCGCCGTTGAGCTCCATCGCCGCCAGCCGGAACAGCGTGTCGTTCACCAGCGTGGACTTGCCCGAACCGGACACGCCGGTGACGCAGGTGAACAGGCCGGCCGGAACGGCGAGGTCCACGCCCTTGAGGTTGTTGCCGCGGGCGCCCTTCAGTTGCAGCCACGAGGCCTTGTCGATCGGCTGGCGACGCTTCTCAGGCACCTCGATGGCGCGCTTGCCGGAGAGAAACTGGCCGGTCACCGAACGCAGTGAGGCCAGCACGTCGTCCACCGAACCCTGCGCCACGATCTCACCACCGTGCACGCCGGCGCCAGGGCCGATGTCGAGCACGTGGTCGGCCATGCGGATGGCGTCCTCGTCGTGCTCGACCACGATCACCGTGTTGCCGAGGTCGCGCAGGCGGGTCAGCGTGCCGAGCAGGCGCTCGTTGTCGCGCTGGTGCAGGCCGATCGACGGCTCGTCGAGCACGTACATCACGCCCACCAGTCCGGCGCCGATCTGGCTGGCCAGGCGGATGCGCTGCGCCTCGCCGCCGGACAGTGTGTCGGCCTGGCGGTCCAGCGTGAGGTAGTTCAGGCCCACGTCGTTGAGGAAGGTGAGCCGCTCTCGGATTTCCTTGACGATCTTGGCCGCGATCTCGCCGCGCCAGCCGGTGAGCGTCAGCGTCTCGAAGAACGCCAGCGCGTCGTCGATAGAGCGGTGGGTGAGCGCGGGCAGCGCATGGTCGGCGACGAACACGTGGCGCGCCGAACGGTTCAGCCGCTGGCCTTCGCAGGTGGGGCAGGGCTGGTCGCTGATGTACTTGGAAAGCTCCTCGCGCACCGCAGCCGATTCGGTTTCCTTGTAGCGGCGTTCGAGGTTCGGAACGATGCCCTCGAACGGATGCTCGCGGGTCACGCGTCCGCCGCGTTCGGTGAGGTAGCGGAACGCGATCGGCTGCTTGCCGCTGCCGAACAGCACGGCCTGCTGGGTAGCGGCCGGCAGGTTCTTCCACGGCTCGTTGACGTCGAAGCCGTAGTGCGCGGCCAGCGACTGCAGCAACTGGAAATAGTGCGGGTTGCGCCGGTCCCAGCCGCGAATGGCGCCGCCGGCCAGCGAAAGCTCCGGATGACCGACCACGCGGGTCGGATCGAATACCTGGGTGACGCCCAGGCCGTCGCAGCTGGGGCAGGCACCGATCGGCGAGTTGAACGAGAACAGCCGCGGTTCCAGCTCCGGCAGCGAGTAGTCGCAGACCGGGCAGGAGTAGCGCGAGGACAGCATCTGGTCGGCGTGGGCCGCTCCTGCGCTTCCTGCGCCCGCGGCATTCGCACTTCCCTGTGCAGCATCCATGTCCGCCAGGATCACCAGACCGTCGCCGAGGCGCAGCGCAGTTTCGAATGACTCCGCCAGGCGCTGCTTGATGTCCTCGCGCGGGCGGAAGCGGTCGATCACCACCTCGATGGTGTGCTTCTGGCGCAGGGTAAGCGGCGGCACGGCGTCCAGGTCGTAGACCGCGCCGTCGACGCGGGCGCGCACGAAGCCCTGCGCGCGAAGCTGCTCGAACACCTGCACGTGCTCGCCCTTGCGGTCGCGGATCACCGGCGCCAGCAGCATCAGGCGCTTTTCCGGATCCATTGCCAGCGTGGCGTCGACCATTTGGCTGACCGTCTGCGCTTCCAGCGGGATGCCGTGGTCGGGGCAGCGCGGCGTGCCGACGCGCGCGTAGAGCAGGCGCAGGTAGTCGTACACCTCGGTGATCGTGCCCACGGTCGAGCGCGGGTTGTGCGAGGTGGATTTCTGCTCGATCGAGATCGCCGGCGACAGACCCTCGATGTGGTCCACGTCAGGCTTCTCCATCATCGACAGGAACTGCCGCGCGTACGCCGACAGCGACTCGACGTAGCGCCGCTGGCCCTCGGCGTAGATGGTGTCGAAAGCGAGCGAGGATTTGCCCGAGCCGGACAGGCCGGTGATCACGATCAGGCGATCGCGGGGCAGGTCCAGGTCGATGTTCTTGAGATTGTGCGTGCGTGCGCCGCGGATGCGAATGGTGTCCATCGCGCCGTGATATGGGGGAAACGATCACTATACCAATCCCCTGTGATCGGACCGTGGCCGCCAGTGGGCAGAGAATGACTGCGTGGCAAGGTCGCCAGCGGTTTGTCGATGGCGCCAGCTGTGGCTAAATGCCCGCTTCGCCGCCTCACTTTTCGGAGAGAACCCGCATGAAGCCGACATCGATCCAGCGCGCCTGGCGCACGACCGCCTGCATCGCCGTCCTGGCCCTGGCCAGCGCACCCGCCTGGGCCGCACAGGCGAGCGCGCAGCAGGTGCGCGAGCTGATGGGCGTGTTCGGGGTGAACCGGATGTTCCAGCAGATGAACGTGCAGATGGCCGGGATGATGGGCCAGCAGCTGCCCTGCGTGCCGGCCAGCTACTGGAACAATTTTCTCGACGAGAAGGGCATGGCCGAGCTGACCGAGAAGATGATCCCGATCTACCAGCAGCACTTCAGCGCCGCGGAGATCGACGGGCTGCTGAAGTTCTATCGCTCGCCGCTCGGTCGCAAGGTGGTTGCCGAGATGCCGTCCACCATGGCCGAGGGCATGCAGGTGGGGCAGCAGTGGGGGCGCGAGCGCGCCCAGGCGATGATGGAGCAGCTGCAGAAGGACGGCACCATCACCGGCGAGGGGCGCTGCCCCGCCACTGCACCGGCCCAGCCGGCGCTGGGCAAGCCAGCCGGCAAGCCTTCCAAGTAGGCCCCGGGGCTGCCGATTTCAGGGGTGGTCAAGGATTGACCAGCGCCCGCAGCGGTCGCTATAATCCTGAGTCCGCCAGGGGCAGTGCACCGCCCGCGGAACCCAAGAGAATAACGACAGAAGGGACATTCCCATGAGTTATGCAGTCATCAAGACCGGTGGCAAGCAGTACCGCGTGCAGCAGGGCGACGTCCTGCGCGTGGAGCTGCTGAACGCCGAAGAAGGCGCCACCGTGAGCTTCGACGAAGTTCTGCTGGTGGGCGCGGGCGAGTCGATCACCGTCGGCGCGCCGACCGTGGCCGGTGCCACCGTCAGCGCCACCGTGCGCAAGCACGGCCGCGCCGACAAGATCCGCATCATCAAGTTCCGCCGCCGCAAGCACCACAAAAAGCAGCAGGGACATCGTCAGCACTTCACCGAAGTGGAAATCACGGGCATCAACGCCTGAGCAACTGGAGCATTGAGTCATGGCACATAAAAAAGGCGTAGGTTCCAGCCGCAACGGTCGCGATTCGAACCCGAAGTATCTCGGCGTCAAGATCTACGGTGGCCAGGCCATCGAGGCCGGCAACATCATCGTGCGTCAGCGCGGTACCCAGTTCCACGCCGGCACCGGCGTCGGCCTGGGTCGCGACCACACGCTGTACGCGCTGGTCGATGGCACCGTGCAGTTTAAGGTCCGCGGCGAGAAGAACCGCCGCTTCGTCGACGTGATCCCGGCCTAAGCCGCGTCCGTCGCGATCCGCGAAGGCCCCGCTTCGGCGGGGCTTTTGCTTTTTGGAGCCGTTGCAGCGCGCCCGCATTGGGCGGCGGGTAACGGTTCTCGCTAGACTTTTTTCGTTTCCCACCGTTCTTACGCTCCTGGACCCCGCCATGAAATTCGTCGACGAAGCAGTCATCAAAGTCCAGGCCGGCGATGGCGGCAATGGCTGCATCAGCTTCCGCCGCGAGAAATTCATCCCGTTCGGCGGCCCCGATGGCGGCGATGGCGGCTTCGGCGGTTCGGTGTGGCTGGTGGCCGACGAGGGGCTCAATACCCTGATCGATTTCCGCCACCAGCGCAGCTTCAAGGCGCAGCGCGGCCAGAACGGCATGGGCAGCCAGATGTACGGCAAGGGCGGCGACGACACCACGGTACGCGTGCCGATCGGCACCGTGGTCACCAATGTCGACACCGACGAGATCATCGGCGACCTCACCCAGCACGGCCAGCGCCTGCTGGTGGCACAGGGCGGCAAGGGCGGGCTGGGCAACATCCATTTCAAGAGCTCGGTGAACCGGGCGCCGCGCAAGTCCACCCCGGGCACGCCCGGCGACGTGCGCGAGCTCAAGCTGGAGCTCAAGCTGCTGGCGGACGTGGGGCTGCTCGGTTTCCCCAACGCCGGCAAGTCGACCTTCATTCGTGCGGTGTCGGCGGCGACGCCCCGCGTGGCGGACTACCCGTTCACCACGCTGCATCCCAACCTCGGCGTGGTCAGCCTGGGCACCGACCAGAGCTTCGTGATCGCCGATATTCCTGGCCTGATCGAGGGTGCCGCCGACGGTGCAGGCCTGGGCATCCAGTTCCTGCGTCACGTGTCGCGCACCAGCCTGTTGCTGCACCTGGTCGATATGGCGCCGATCGATGGCTCCGATCCGGTCGAGCAGGTGCGCGCGATCGAGCAGGAGCTGGCCAAGTTCGATCCCGAACTGCTGGAACGCCCGCGCTGGCTGGTGCTCAACAAGGCCGACGTGCTGCCCGAGGACGAGCGCCAGAAGGTGGCCGAGGACATCGTCGCCCGGCTGGGCTGGACCCAGCCGTGGTTCATGGTCTCGGCGATCGCCCGCGAGAACACCATGGCGGTGTGCCAGCAGGTGCAGCGCTTCTTCGAGTCGCAGCGTCTGGCGCGCGCGGAAGCGACGGCCGAGGATGCCGGCTTCTCCGCCGGCGACGTGCGCCAGCGCGGCGAGGCTTAAGCCCCGGCTGTCGTGCGAGGCCGGTCGCAGGCCGGCACGCCACGCTCCGCAACGCGGATACGCAGAAGAAGCCAGAGTTTCGGTGCTCGCCGCTGGCCTGGCAATCGCGCATCATGCAGCGATTGCCCGCAGCCAAGGAGCCGCCATGACGTCGCGCCGCGATTTTCTCAAGACCTCGATGCTGGCTGCCGGTGCCCTGGGGCTGCCCGGGCTGGCACGCGCATCCGTCTCGCCCGAACAGGGGGCGATTCCGGCGAGGGCCGGCGCCCGCGTAGTGTCGACCTGGGATTTCGGCGTGCCGGCAAACCGAGCGGCATGGCGCGGTCTGGGTGCGGGCGGCACGGCGCTGGATGCGGTGGAAGTCGGCGTGCAGGTGCCGGAGGCCGATGTGGCCAACCACAGCGTCGGCAAGGGCGGTTATCCCGATCGCGATGGTCACGTCACGCTCGACGCTAGCATCATGGATGGCGATGGCCGTTGCGGCGCCGTGGCGTGCATCGAGCGCATCGTGCATCCGGTCCGCGTCGCCCGGCGCGTGATGGAGGCCACTCCGCACGTGCTGCTGGTCGGCGAGGGCGCGCTGCAGTTCGCCCGCGAGCAGGGCTTTCACGAGGAGGACCTGCTCACGCCGGAGGCGGCAGAAGCCTGGCATGCGTGGCTCAAGGAGGCCAGGTACAAGCCGGTGCCCAACAGCGAGAACCGCGACTATCACCAGAGCCTGGGGCTGCCGGGTGGCAAGCACAACCACGACACCATCGGCATGCTGGCCGTGGATGCCCATGGTCACCTTGCGGGCGCCTGCACCACCAGCGGCATGGCCTGGAAGCTGCACGGCAGGGTTGGCGACAGTCCGCTCATCGGCGCCGGCTTGTATGTGGACGGTGAGGTCGGCGGCGCGACGTCCACCGGTGTCGGCGAGGAAGTGATCCGCAACGCCGGCAGCTTTCTGGTGGTCGAGCTGATGCGACAAGGCCGCAGTCCGCAGGAGGCCTGCGAAGAGGCAGTGCGGCGCATCGTGAAGAAGCGGCCCGACGCCGCCAAGGAGTTGCAGGTGGGTTTCCTCGCCCTGCGCCGGGATGGTGCGGCGGGCGCATTCGCAGTCCAGCGCGGCTTCACCTACGCCGTCTGTGACGCCGAGAGCACCGATCGCGTGTTCGCCTCGCCCAGCGTATACACCACGAGCTTCAACTGATGGCACTGCTGGAAGTGGCGGCCAGTTCGCTGACCTCCGCCCTGGCCGCGCAGGCCGGTGGGGCGGGAAGGGTGGAGCTGTGCGGTCAGCTGGCCGATGGCGGCGTCACGCCCTCCTATGGGCTGGTGGCGACGGCACGCGATCGTCTGCGGATTCCGCTTTACGTGCTGGTACGTCCGCGCAGTGGTGACTTTCTGTACGACGAGGCCGAGTTCGAGCTGATGCAGCGCGACATCGAGGCTTGCGTACGGCTCGGCTGCGACGGGGTGGTGATCGGGGCGCTCGATGCCGACGCCGGCGTGGACCTTGCCGGTTGCCGGGCCCTGGTCGCCGCGGCAGGTGGGCTGGGCGTCACCTTCCACCGCGCCTTCGACGCCGCGCGTGATCCAGCCCGCGCGCTGGAAGACGTGATCGCGCTGGGTTGCGAGCGGGTGTTGACCTCCGGCGGCCATCGCAGCGCGCTGGACGGGGCCGCACACATCGCGGCCCTGGTGCAGCAGGCGGCAGGCCGCGTACGCATCATGGCGGGGGCGGGGGTACGCCCGGAGAACGTGGCGGACGTGCTCGCACGCAGCCAGGCGGGCGAACTGCACGCTTCGGCGCGCGGCCTATGTCGGAGCGCTATGCGCTGGCGCAACGAGCGGCTGGAGGACCTGGCGGCGGATCGGCAAGAGACCGATCCGGCGATTGTCGCCGCGCTGGTGGCCGCCCTGGCGGTGGCGCAGGGGGCCTGAGGCGGGAAGATCGGCAAAGAGAAAGCCGGCTTGCGCCGGCTTTCTCACCAACCCGAAAAAGCAAACTGGCCTCAGGCCAGCTCGCGGATCTTCGCGTTGAGGCGGCTCTTGTGGCGAGCGGCCTTGTTCTTGTGGATCAGGCCACGCGCGGCGTAGCGGTCCATGACCGGCTGCGCAGCGGCGAACGCCTCGACGGCGGCAGCCTTGTCCTTGGCCTCGATGGCCTTGACGACCTTCTTGAGGGCGGTACGGACCATGGAGCGGGCGCTGACGTTGCGCAGGCGGCGCTGCTCGGACTGGCGCGCGCGCTTCTTCGCGGACTTGATGTTGGCCAAGGTAAAACTCCGGAAATGCTTGGGTTGGAAAAAAGACGCGCAATTATGCGGGCAATGCGCTATGGCGTCAACCGCTTAGCTCGTGCCGGACGGTGTCCGGCGGGGCTTGCGCAGCGCCTGCTATGGGGCGACGTGCCCGCATTGTGCCACAGCCGGGGCGCCAACTCGGCCGCTCTCGCTGTCACACTACGCGCTTCGTGCCGCCCGCCGTACCGGGCCGCCCATCTTCGTTCACAGAGGTAGCGTCACCCGCATGAAGTCCCCCAGCATGCTGCGCGGGCTGCTGTCGTTCAGCAGCATGACGATGGTCTCGCGGGTCCTCGGCCTGATCCGCGACATTTCGATGAGCCACGTGTTCGGCGCCAATGCGGCGACCGATGCCTTCGTCATCGCCTTTCGCATTCCCAACTTCATGCGGCGCCTGTTTGCGGAGGGATCGTTCTCCACTGCCTTCGTGCCGGTGTTCACCGAGGTCAAGCAAACGGGCTCGCGCGAGGAGTTGAAGCAGCTGTTGGCCCGCGTGTCCGGCACGCTCAGCGGCGTGCTGCTGCTGGTCACGGCGCTGGGCATGATCTTCGCCCCGCAGGTGGCCTCGATGTTCGCGCCGGGCGCGCTGGACCACCCGCACAAGTTCGATCTCACCACCGACCTGGTGCGGCTGACTTTTCCGTTCATCTTCTTCGTATCGCTGAACGCGCTGTCGGCCGGAGTGTTGAACAGCTTTCACCACTTTGCGCTGCCGGCGCTGGCGCCGGTGATCCTCAACGTCTGCATGATTGCCGGCGCGCTGTGGCTGGCGCCGCGGCTGCAGGTGCCGATCATGGCGATGGGCTGGGCGGTGCTGGTGGCCGGCGTGCTGCAGTGGCTGTTCCTGCTGCCGGCGGTGCGGCGGCTCGGCCTGTTGCAGCGGCCGCGCTGGGGCTGGAAGCACCCGCAGGTGCGCCGGATCATGACGCTGATGGTGCCGACGCTGTTCGGTTCTTCGGTAGCCCAGCTCAACCTGCTGCTGGATACCGTGGTGATCTCCTATCTGGTGACGGGCTCGCAGACCTGGCTGTGGCAATCCACCCGCTTCCTCGAGCTGCCGCTGGGCGTGTTCGGCGTGGCGCTGGGCACGGTGATCCTGCCGGCGCTGTCGCGACACCATGTGGGTACGGACCGGACCGGTTTTTCCCGCGCGCTGGACTGGGGCCTGCGTATCACGCTGCTGATCGCGTTGCCGGCGATGCTGGCGCTGCTGGTGCTGGCCGAGCCGCTGGTGGCCACGTTCTTCCAGAACGGAAATTTCTCGGCGTTCGACGCGCGGATGGCTTCGTTGTCGGTGCTGGCGCTGAGCGCCGGCTTGCCTGCCTACGCGCTGGTCAAGGTACTGCTGCCGGCGTTCTACGCGCGGCAGGACACCCGCACCCCGGTGCGTGCCGGCGTGGCGGCGCTGGTGGCCAACATGTTGTTCAACGGCGTGTTCATCGCGCTGCTGTTCGAGCTGTGGGCGACGCCGGCGCAGAAGCAGGGCAGCTGGATCGACGGCATCGCCCAGGTTCCCGGCCTGCACGTGGGACTGGCGATCGCCAGCTCGCTGTCCAGCTACGTCAATTTCGCCCTGCTGTGGCATTGGCTGCGTCGCGAGGGGGTGTACCAGCGGCTGCCGGGATGGTCGCGGCACTGGCTGCGACTGGGCGTGGCGTGTGCGGCGATGGTTGCGGTACTGCTGGCCGGGCGCTGGCTGTGGCCGGACTGGACCCACGTCGCGGTGCTGGCGCGGCTGTGGCACCTGATGGTGCTGGTAGTCGCCGGAGCCGCCACCTATGCCGCCGCGCTGTTCGCCCTGGGCTTCCGTCTGCGTGACCTGCGCGGTGCCTGAACAAGCCCAGAGCAGGGCGGCCGGCCGCTATACTGGCGCGATGATCAAGCTTTCCAGGGACGTTGCCGGTGCCTGCCTGACGCCGCGCGGCAGCGTGGTGGCGATTGGCGCGTTCGACGGCCTCCATCGCGGGCATCAGGCATTGCTGGCGCAGGTGCACGAGCGTGCGCTCGCGCTGGAAGCCGAGCCGGTAGTGGTGAGTTTCGAGCCGCTGCCGCGGGCATATTTCTCGCGCGAGCCGCTGCCGCGGCTGTCCAGTGTGCGCGAGAAACTGCGCGGGTTCGGTGCGGCGGGCATGGCGCACGCCTTGTTGCTGCGCTTCAACGCGGCGCTCGCGGCGATGTCCGCCGAGGACTTCGTGCGCCAGGTGCTGGTAGAGCGACTGGCGGCACGGGAGGTGTGGGTGGGCGGCGATTTCCGCTTCGGTCACCGCCGCGCCGGCGACGTGGCGATGCTGGAACGCTTGGGCGAAACGCTCGGGTTTGCGGCGCGCACGATGGCACCGGTGACGCTGCACGACGAACGCGTATCGGCTACCCGGGTGCGCGAGCTGCTGGCGGCCGGCGATTTTGCCGAGGTCGCGCCGCTGCTTGGCCGACCGTTCGTGATCGAGGGCAAGGTGGAGTACGGCAACCAGCTCGGCCGCACGCTGGGCTATCCCACCGCCAACATCCACCTGCGCGAGCGGGTCAGCCCGATCCACGGCATCTTCGCGGTGCGCGTGGGCCTGGGCGACGGCGAATGCGCCTGGCCCGGCGTGGCTAGCCTCGGCGTTCGGCCCACCGTCAACGAAGTGGCCGAGCCGCTGCTGGAAGTGCATCTGTTCGATTTCGAGGGCGATCTGTACGGCCAGCGCATGGCGGTGGAGTTCGTCGGCAAGCTGCGCGACGAACAGAAGTTCGACGATCTGGACGCGCTCACCGCCCAGATGGATCGCGACGCCGCGGCGGCGCGTGCCATGCTGGGCATGAATCCCGTGCTGGTGGGCGCATGACGGCCACGTGCCGCAAAGCGCCTGCCGGGCTTGTTTCAAGCCCGGTCAGCATTAGCATCTGAGGTTTGCCCGTGGCGTGCGCTGGCCGCACGCACGCGGTCAGCCATGCATCACGTTCGTTCGGGGCCGCCCGGCGAACCCACCCGACGGCAACCAGGCTATGACCCAGGATTACAAGAGCACCATCAACCTGCCGCAGACGGATTTCCCGATGCGCGGCGACCTGCCCAAGCGCGAGCCGGGCTGGCTGGCGCAGTGGGAGCAGGTGGATCGCTACGCGCAGATCCAGGCGCACACCGCCGGGCGCGACAAGGTGTTTGTGCTGCACGACGGCCCGCCCTACGCCAACGGCTCGATCCACATCGGCCACGCGGTGAACAAGATCCTCAAGGACATGACGGTCAAGTCCAAGCTGCTGGCCGGCCATCGTGCGCCGTACGTGCCAGGCTGGGATTGCCACGGCCTGCCGATCGAGATCGCGGTGGAGAAGAAGTACGGCAAGCCGGGCGACAAGCTCGACGCCCGCGCCTTCCGCCAGAAGTGCCGCGAGTACGCCGCAAGCCAGGTTGACGCGCAGCGCACCGACTTCAAGCGCCTGGGCGTGCTGGGTGACTGGCAGAAGCCCTATCGCACGATGGATTTCACCTACGAGGCGAACATGGTGCGCGCGCTGGCGCGCATCGTAGCCAATGGCCACGTGGTGCGCGGCGCCAAACCGGTCTACTGGTGCTTCGACTGCGGCTCGGCGCTGGCCGAGGCGGAGATCGAGTACGCCGACAAGCAGTCGCCGGCGGTGGACGTGGCCTATGACGCGCTCGATCCGCAGGCACTGGCCCGGCTGTTCGGCGTGGAGGCGGGCGACGCCATCGTCGCCGTGCCGATCTGGACCACCACGCCGTGGACGCTGCCCTCCAGCCTGGCCGTGTCGCTGGGCGCAGAGCTGGAGTACGCGCTGGTCGAGGGTCCGGCTCGCAACGGCAAGCGCGTGCTGCTGGTGATCGCCAGCGCGCTTGCCGAGCGCGCGCTGCAGCGCTACGGCGTCGAGCAGGCGGTGGTGCTGGGCGCGGTCAACGGCCAGGCGCTGGAAGGCGTGCAGCTGAAGCACCCGTTCTATCCGCGCGAGGTGCCGGTGATCCTGGGCGAGCACGTCTCGGCCGAGGACGGTACCGGCGCCGTGCATACCGCGCCCGATCACGGCGTGGAGGATTTCACCGTGTCGCGCCAGTACGGTATCGGCACGATCAACCTGGTCGACGGCCGCGGTATCTATCGCGCCGACACGCCGCCTCTGGACGGCACCGCGCTGGCCGGAGTGCATTTGTGGAAGGCCAATCCGCTGATCGTCGAGGGCCTGCGCGCGCGCGGCGTGCTGCTGGCTCATGTGACCATTGAGCATGCCTACCCGCACTGCTGGCGCCACAAGACGCCGGTGATCTATCGCGCCACGCCGCAGTGGTTCATCGGCATGGAGCAGGCCGGCCTGCGCGAGACGGCGCTGGCCTCGATCAAGCAGGTGCGTTGGGTGCCGTCGTGGGGTGAAGAGCGTATCGCTGGGATGGTGGCGGGGCGTCCGGACTGGTGCATCAGCCGCCAGCGCACCTGGGGTGTGCCGATCGCGCTGTTCGTGCACAAGGCGACCCAGGAACCGCATCCCGATTCCGTGGCCTTGATGGAGCAGGTGGCCAAGCGCATGGAGCAGGGCGGCATCGATGCATGGTACGAGCTCGACGCGGCTGAGCTGCTGGGCGACCAGGCCGGCGATTACGAGAAGGTCACCGATGTGCTGGACGTGTGGTTCGACTCGGGCGTCACCCACTTCGGTGTGATTGGCCAGCGCCCCGAGTTGCAGCAGGGCGACGCGCACGACTACAAGGTGATGTACCTGGAAGGCTCCGACCAGCACCGCGGCTGGTTCCAGTCTTCCTTGCTTACCTCCTCGGCGATCCACGGCCGCGCGCCCTATGACGATGTGCTCACCCACGGATTCACCGTGGATGCATCGGGCCGGAAGATGTCCAAGTCGCTTGGCAACGTGGTGGCGCCGCAGAAGGTGATGGACACGCTGGGCGCCGATGTGCTTCGGCTGTGGGTGGCCTCTGCCGACTACCGCAACGAGATGACCGTCTCCGACGAGATCTTGAAGCGCGTTTCAGACAGCTACCGCCGCATCCGCAACACCGCGCGCTTCCTGCTTGGCAATCTCGACGGCTTCGATCCGGCAAAGCACCTGGTGGCCGTGGAGGATTCGCTGCTGCTCGATCAGTGGGCCGCGCAGCAGGCCTACGACGTGCAGCAGGCGGTGGTTGCCGCGTATGAGCGCTATGACTTTCCCGAAGTGGTGGCGCGGGTGCAGAACTTCTGCACCAACGAGCTGGGCGCGCTGTACCTGGACATCACCAAGGATCGCCTCTACACCATGCCGACCGATAGCCGTGGCCGGCGCAGCGCGCAGAGCGCGATGTACCGCATCGCCGAGGCGATGGTGCGCTGGCTGGCGCCGGTGCTGAGCTTCACCGCCGAGGAGATCTGGCAGGCGCTGCCCGGCGAGCGTGGCGAGACGGTGCTGTTCGAGACCTGGTACGAGGGGCTTGCGGCAACCCAGGCGTCGCCCGAACAGCGTCGCTACTGGGCCGATCTGCTGGCCATCCGTGATGGCGCCTCGCGCGTGCTCGAGGGCATGCGCAAAGCCGAGCAGATCGGCGCAGCGCTGGAGGCGAAGCTGACCGTCCACGCCGATGCCGCGCTGCTCGAGCGCTATCGCACGGCCGAAGGCGAGCTGCGGTTCTTCTTCATTACCTCGGAGCTTACGTTGGTACCGCTGGCGCCGCGCCCGGACGATGCAGCAAAGGTTGAGCTGGACGGCGCCGAGGCATGGGTATCGGCCCGCGTCAGTGACGCGTCCAAGTGCGTGCGTTGTTGGCATCGCCGTGAGGACGTGGGCAGCCACTCCAACCATCCCGAGCTGTGCGATCGCTGCGTAAGCAATGTCGACGGCCCCGGTGAGGATCGGCGCTGGTTCTGAGCCGTCCGCACCGAACCTTTGTAGGAGCGCAACCTGTACTCGACCGCTACTGGCGTTGATTGCGGCCGAATGCAATCGCGCACAGGGTGCGCTCCTACGTTCCAGGAATCAGCATCATCGAATCGGAAGCTACGCCACCCATGACCACCAAACCCAACGCGTTTCCCTGGCTGCTCGTTTCCGCTGCGGTCATTGCGCTCGATCAGCTGAGCAAATGGTGGGCGCTGGTGGCGCTGCAGCCGGCCGGCATGCCGCATCCGGTGATTCCTGGCCTGCTCAACTGGACGCTGGCGTTCAATACTGGCGCGGCCTTCAGTTTTCTCGCCGAGGGCGCGGGCTGGCAACGCTGGTTCTTCGTGGCGTTGGCGCTGGTGATCAGTGCAGTGCTGGTAGTGTGGCTGGCACGTACCGCGCGGCGCGATTGGCGTACGGCTGCGCCTCTGGCGCTGATTATCGGTGGCGCCATCGGCAACCTGATCGATCGTCTGCACGCCGCCGCGGTCACCGATTTCATCCAGGTCTACTGGCGCCAGTGGAGCTACCCGGTGTTCAACCTGGCCGACTGCGGCATCAGTGTCGGCGCGGTGCTGCTGATCGTGTTCGGCCTGCGGGCCGGCAAGCGTGAGGGCATGCGATAATCCGCCTTCCGTCGTAGGAGCGCACTCTGTGCGCGACGCTCTTGGCAGGTTCCACCAGGGAGCATCGCGCACAGGGTGCGCTTCTGCAGTGTCTCACCCGCCACCGGGCCCGCCCATGGACATCCTCCTCGCCAATCCCCGCGGCTTCTGTGCCGGCGTCGACCGCGCCATCGCCATTGTCGAGCGCGCGCTGGAGTCGTACGGCGCACCGATCTACGTGCGACACGAGGTCGTGCACAACCGCTACGTGGTCGACAAGCTGCGTGCCGACGGCGCCGTGTTCGTGGAGGAGCTGCATGAGGTGCCCGACGGCGCCACCGTGATCTTCAGCGCCCACGGCGTCTCGCAGGCGGTGCGCGAAGAGGCCGATCAGCGAGCGCTCAAGGTGTTCGACGCCACTTGCCCACTGGTGACCAAGGTGCACATGGAGGTCGCCCGGCTGGGCCGGATCGGCCGCAGCGTGATCCTCATCGGGCATGCCGGGCACCCCGAAGTCGAAGGAACGATGGGGCAGTGGAACCCGGCCAATGTCGGCGAGATCCTGCTGGTGGAATCGGTGGAGCAGGTGGCCACGCTGGCCCCGAAGTTTCCGCACGAGTTGTCCTACGTTACCCAGACCACGCTGTCGGTGGACGACACCAAGGCGATCATCGTCGCGCTTCGCGAACGGTTCCGCGACATCGAGGGGCCGCGCAAGGACGACATCTGCTACGCCACCCAGAACCGGCAGGACGCGGTGCGGCGGCTGGCCGAAGCGGTGGACCTGGTGCTGGTGGTCGGCTCGGTGAACAGCTCCAACTCGAACCGGCTGCGTGAGCTGGCCGAGAAGCAGGGCGTGCGCTCCTACCTGATCGATGGCGCCGAGCATATCGACCGCAACTGGCTGGACGACGTGCAGCGCATCGGCGTCACCGCCGGTGCCTCAGCCCCCGACAAGCTGGTGCGCGACGTGATCAGCCGCCTGCAGTCGTGGGGCGCCGGACAGGTGAGCGAACTGGACGGCGAGCCGGAAAACATCACGTTCGCCCTGCCGAAGGAACTGCGCATGGCCGACAACCAACCCGGCGTCTGATCGCCAACGCCGCCCCGGACAAACAAAAAGGCCCGCAGCGATGCGGGCCTTTTTGCTGAAGTGGTGCCGGAAATAGGAATCGAACCTACGACCTACGCATTACGAATGCGCCGCTCTACCAACTGAGCTATTCCGGCAAAGAGCCGCAAATTTTACGGAGCGAGCGAAACTTCTGCAAGGGCCGTCCGAACGGCCGGGCGGCCGCTGTACTCAAGTCCAAGGGCCGGCTGCCGACACCGTACATGCACCGCCCGGTGTCCCGGCGCCATGGAGTGGCATTCGACGAGCATCCACCTTGCTTCGATATTCACCTTCGCCACGCATGCTCGCCGGTTGCTTCCTGGCGCTGCTCATGCTGTGTCATCGGGCGGTCGCGGGCGATGGCGACGGCCCGGCCGGCGGTTTTGATCGTCTGGCAGACCAGCTCGAGCGCGGAGAGTTGGTCATTACTACACATGATGACGCCCTCAGGTTGCTCGATCGTCTCAAGGGGCAGATCCCGTCTGGCGACAGCCGTCGCGAGCTGCGCTACCGCTATATGTTCTGCATCCTGGGCATGGATGGCGATCCGGCCGCGGGGGTGGCATACGCGGATCGTGGCATCGCCGATGCGCAGCGGGTTGGCTACACGGCGGCGGAGGTCAATTTTCATTTTTGTCGCGGCGCCAACCAGGAGTCGCTGACCACCGCTCGCGATGCACTGCCCGACTACAACGCCGGCATCGACCTCGCTCGCCACGCAGAAAATACCCGCCTCGTTGCGGACGGCCTGACTTGGCGCGGCGCGGTGCAGTCGCTGCTCGGCGAACACGCTTTGGCGTTGGTGGATTTCCTCGAGGCGCAGAAGTTCTACGATAGCGCCGGCGAGCCGATAGAAAGCGAGCAGAACCTGTTCAATGTCGCCGTGGCGTATCGGCGTCTGGGTGAGCGCAGCGAGGCGCGCGACTACCTCGATCGGCTGATGAAGATCGGCAAGGAGCGCAAGGACCTGCCGCAACAGGCGGCGGCGCACATGCAACTCGGTTTTTTGGATTCGGAGACCGGGCCCGATCACCTGGTTGCCGCACGCGAGCACTTCCTGGCCGCGCTGCAGATCGCCCGGGCCACAGGAAGTCATGTATCGCAAGGCTCGGCGCACATGGGGCTGGCGCAGGTGTTCAACCAACTGGGTGAGTACCGTGGCGCGCTGGACGAACTGGCCGCGGCGCGTGCCGAGTTCGTCACGACACGCGACCGCTCCGACCGCGACATGCTGGCGCTACAGGAAGGTGAGGCGCATGCCGGCCTGGGCGATCACGCGCAGGCGATCAGCGACTTTAATCGTTCGGAAGCATTCCTCCGCAAAAGCGGCAATCTCCGCTACCTCTCCGAGTTGCTTGAGCAGCGCTCGCACAGCTACGAGGCGCTGGGCAAGACCGCGCTGGCGCTGGCAGATCTCCAGCGCATGGTGAAAGTCCACGAGTCCTTGGACCGCAAGGCGCAGTCGTTCACCACGACCTTGATGAGCTATCAGTTCGATACAGCGCGCAAGGAGCAGGAAAATCGCAGACTGGAGGCCGACCGCCAGTTGCGCGAAGAGCAACTGGCCGCCTTGGAGCGGGTACGCCGCTGGCAGCGGGCCGCACTCGCGCTGGGTGGGATTTTGATCGTGCTCCTGCTGTGGCAGGCGCAACGGCAACTTCGCCGCTCCCGCCGCCTGCACCGCATGGCGATGACCGATCCGTTGACCGGCATCGCCAATCGTCGGCGCATCGAAGATCTGGGGCGATCGATGTTTGCCGAGGCCATTGCCAAGAACGAACCGATGGCGCTAGTGGTCCTGGACGTGGACCATTTCAAGCAGGTCAATGATGCCTTCGGTCATCAAATCGGCGACAAGGTCCTCACGCGAATCGTTGGCGCATGCCAAGGGATACTGAGGAAAGCGGATTGCATCGGGCGCATGGGTGGCGAGGAATTCATCGTGCTCTTGCCAGGCGCCGATTGCGATGAAGCCAGACAGGTCGCTGAGCGGTTGCGCAAATGCGTACAGGCCACCCGGCTGGATGACCTCGCTGCCGATCTGAAAGTGTCGATCAGTCTGGGTGTGGGAAGCCGGAGGCCGGAAGATGATTTGCTCGAGTCTCTGGTACGGCGCGCCGATCGCGCGCTTTATCGGGCCAAAGACTTCGGTCGCAACCGGGTCGAAGTCGACCTGCTGATGGAAGGGGTGTGCCGGGCCCCTGAATAATGTGACAGCAAGCACGCCACGCTCCAGCACCTGGCCGCTTGTCGGTAAATTCACACCGCTCGTCGGCCGTGGTCGCCCGGTTGCTGCCATGACGCGTATTTTTGCGCATGGGAACATCAGGGGGCGTCATGCACATATATCCGTACCCGCCGGCCTCGGCGGAGGCGACGACCGCGTACCGGAGTTGCGTCCGACGGCAAGAAGAGGGCTTCACGATCGTCGAGCTGATGGTCACGGTGGCGGTCGCCGCCATCCTGCTGGTGATCGCCGTGCCCAGTTTTCGCAACGTCACGGCGAACAATCGGCTCAATACCGCCGTCAATGATTTGGTCGCCTCGCTCGGCTCCGCGCGCATGGAAGCGATCAAGGCCAATGCCGACGCCCAGTTCTGCAGTAACTCCGCGTCCATCAATGCAAGCAGCACCCTTGGTACGGCATGTGGCACCGAAGCAGGTGCCGTCGCCCTGTCCACCGGATCGACCGCGATAAAGGTCCGCTCGGGGACGACTACGATCAACGGCACCATCCATCTCAGCGGTGACGTCCAGGCGATTCGATACGGCGGGGACGGTGTCGGTCATGCGGTCGGAAGCTCCGCGCCCTTCAATGGCACCGTTGCCGACATCTGCACCACTTCGCTCAGCACGAATAACCATCGCACGATCACGATGACCGGAGGATCGATCCTCACAACCTCCACTTCGCCGGGAGATTGTCCATGAGCCCTGCGCGCCTACCTCCTCATGGCCCTGTTCTTGATCCAACACATCCCTGTCAGGCCGGTGGCGCAGCCGTCGGCCTCCCGCGCCGTGATCACGTGACCAAGTTTCTTCCGTGTACGAACAACCGCCATGGTCAGGCGGGCGTGGGCCTGATCGAAGTGCTCATTGCGGTCTTGGTGCTGTCGGTGGGCTTTCTGGGTATCGCCGCGCTGCTGGCCAATTCGCTGTCGACCAACAACAGCGCCATGGCGCGCAGCATGGCGACCATCGCCAGCTACTCGATCCTGGACTCCATGCGGGCGGACCTCAGCGGAGCCACCGCCGGAAGCTACAACACCACGGTGACGGCAGATGCCTGCCCTGCGGCGGGGACCGGGTCGCTGGCCAACTGGCAGATCAACCAGTGGTGCAGTCAGCTTGGCGAGAAGCTGGGGGCGGTAGATACCACGACGGGAATCATCAACTGCTCCAACACGGGCGACTGCACCGTCACCATCACCTTCGATGACAGCAAGGCGGGCACTGGCGGTACGGCCGACCAGACCGTCGTTACCAGGGCAATCCTATGAGCCGCGCCTCCTTGTTTTATCGCGGCCGCAAGCCGGGCAGATCGGCATCCCAAGGGAGCGCGCGGGGCTTTACCCTGATCGAGCTGATGATCGCGCTGGTGCTGGGACTGGTGGTGATCGGTGGTGTCATCAGCGTGTTCCTCGCCGGTCAACGCTCCTACGCCACCAACAAGGCGCTGGGTGATGTGCAGGACAGCACGCGCGTAGCCTTCGAAATGATGGCGCGCGATATCCGCGTGGCCGGCCTGACCGGTTGCGACAACAGCGGGCGCATCGCCAATGTGCTCAAGAATGGCCCGTCCGCCGGCGGTACCGCGTGGTGGGCCAACCCCAACAATGCGGTGATCGGCTATGGCTCCACGCAGGGAGACCCGGCAACCGACAGCGCCTTCGGTACCAGCGCCACGCTGCGCGTATCGGGCACGGATTCGCTGATGTTGATTGGCCTGCAGGGCCTGGGGGCGACGGTGAATGTGAACAGCGAGCCGGCAGGCACGTTCACGATCAACGAGACGACCACGGATCTGGCGGCAGGCGATGTAGTGATTGTCTGCGATCCGGACCACGCCGCCATCGTGCAGCTCACCAGCGCCGCGGGTACCACCTACACCCACGCCGCAAGTGGCTCCGCACCGGGCAACTGCAGCAAGGATCTCAGCTATCCCACCGTATGCAGCAGCACGAGCAGCTACATCTTTGCGCCCAACTCGCAGATCGCCAAGCTCACCGCGTCGGACTGGTACGTCGGTTACAACGGTGATGCCAATGGTGGCAAGTCGCTGTATCGGGTGGGCCTGGTCAACAACGCCGGTGCCATGAGCACACGGGCTGACGAGATGGTGCGCGGCGTGACCGGCATGAGCCTGCTGTATCACCAGAGCGGCAACAACTCGTTCGTGGACGCCGCATCGGTGACCAACTGGGCCCAGGTCGATGCGGTCAGGACCACCCTGACCCTTGCGAGCGCCGATCAGCGTGCCGGCACCGATCTCAAGCCGATCACGCGAACCTTCAGTTCCACCACCACAGTGCGCAACCGGGTGAAGTGACATGAGCCACAAGGCCTTTTCGGATCAGCGGCCACAGACGAGCCGGATGTCCATGCAGTCCCGTGCGATGTCGTTTTCTTCGTGCCGGCAGCAGCGCGGTGTAGCCCTGGTGGTGGCGCTGCTGCTTCTGGTGGTCATCAGCCTGGTAGGACTGGCCGCGGTGCGCGGCACCATCATGCAGCAGAAGATGGCGGCTAACCTTTACGACCGGGAGATGGCGTTCCAGAGCGCCGAGGCCGCTATACGTGTCGCAACGGCGCGGATCGCCTCCAACCCGAGTGATATCGCCCGGAACTGTCAGGCAGGCGGGGTCGTGTGTCCGGCCAATCCCTTCGATGACGCCACCCTTCCGACCGGCAAGATCATTACGGTGGCCTCGGGAAGCGCGAGCGACCAGTTTCAGGGCAGCCAGCTGGCTGCCGGCCAGCCGCAGTACGTAGTGGAGAACCTGGGCAACTGGTACGACCCCGTGTCCGATACCGGCTACAACCAGAGCGCAAACTCACACAATTACGGCGCGCAGGGCCTTTCCACCACGGCGGTGTACTACCGGGTAACGGCGCGCAGCGCTGACCCTAATGTCGTGGGCAATCGTGCGGTAGTCGTCCTGCAGGCAATGATCAAGCAGGGGTGAGTGCAGTCTGCTCCTGACAAGGCGCAAGCGCCTTTCCATACATTTTCGAGAGCACAGCCGTCATGACCATCATGTCCCGTCTGCACCGCAAGACCGGCGATTTCCTTGGAAGGTTGCTTTACACCAGCCTACTCGTCTGTGGCCTAGGTATCGCCAGCACGCCCGCGCACGCTGCCGGCACCACGGTGCCGGTCGACAGTTCGCCGCTGATCGTGCAGCCATCGCTGCCGCCGAACATTGTGCTGATGTTCGATGACTCCGGTTCGATGGACTCCGATTACATGCCGGACTGGGGTTATCTGAGCGATACCAGTAATGACGGGGTACGTAACTCGAGCGTCAACGGCGTCTACTACAACCCCAACGTTACCTATACGCCGCCCCCGAAGGCTAACGGCACGCTGTATCCGAACTCGCCGAGCATCACGGGCGCGTACAAGGATGGTTTTCGCGATACCAGCACGACTGACGTGACCAGGTACACGGGCACCTTTCCGTATTACACCCAGTTCACCTTCGCCAACACCAGTACATACAATGCGACACTCGCCTGTAATTCAGGCGATACGCTGATGACATCTGGCTCCAACAAGGGCCAGTGCCGGCACAGTACATGGAGTGGCTACACTTATTACGCTCCTTATTATTCTTGCAATTACGGCGACGGCAATCCCAACAGTAACAACATTTGCACGACGACCACCTATACGTATAAGTATTACTTCACCTACACGGTGGGGTCCGGCAATACCAAGCATTATGTCGGTGCCAGCGGCGATTGCGCCTCCCTGACCTCGACGGATAAGGCCGTCTGCCAGGACGACGCCACCACCCGGCAGAACGTTGCCAATTGGTTCTCGTACTATCGCAAGCGCCTGCTCATGGCCAAGAGCGGCGTGATGAGCGCGTTCCTGAACATCAATCCGGACTACCGCATCGGCTTTGGTTCGATCAATGGCAACAACAATGGCGGTCTGCCGTCGGCGACTGCGCAGTACGGATCGAACAACAATTCCATTGCCCAGGTAAGTCCGTTCGGCGACGGCTCGTCCGGCACCCAGAAAGCGCAGTTCTGGAGCTGGATGAACAACGAAACCGCCAACAACAGCACGCCCTTGCGCCGCTCGCTGGATGCCGTTGGCCAGTATTACGAGACCAACCAGCCGTGGACCACGATGTCTTCGGATCCAGACCCGAATTACAGCGGGCTTCTGGCTTGTCGCCAGTCGTACACCATCCTGACTACCGATGGTTTCTGGAACGGCAGTACGCCGTCCAACGTTGGCGATCAGGACGATACCAATGGACCGACCGTGACTGGCCCTAACAGCCAGAGTTATACCTACTCGGCGACCGCCCCGTTTACCGACGGCATCAGCTCGACCACAACCACCACGTCGGCTTCAACGTGCAGCGGCTCATACACCCGGGTGTTCGACAGTGGATCGAGCAAGTACATCTGCAAGCGCTCGAACGGCAATACCAAGACACCTTCCTGCAATACCGGCGGTGTGCTCAGTGCCGACCAGGGTACGTGCTCCTACACCACAACTACCGGTGCCGCCTACAGCGACACACTTGCCGATGTGGCCATGAAGTATTGGAAAAACGACCTGATGTCGTCCAGCAACGGCAGCAGCGACATCGCCAATGAAGTACCGACCAGCACGGAAGACCCGGCCTTCTGGCAGCACATGGCGACGTTCACCTTGGGCCTGGGTTTCCAGCCCAAGTACGCAGACAAGTCCACGAATATTCCGATGGACCAGGTATTCGCCTGGGCGCACGGCGATGCCTCCAAGGCCATCAGCAACTTCACCTGGCCACAGCCGACGGGCGATAGCCTCAACAACATCGCCGACCTCGCCCATGCCGCGGTCAACGGTCATGGCGGGTTCTACTCGGCTACCAGCCCGCAGGCGTTCTCCGATGGCCTCAAGGAGGCACTCAAGCGCGCCTCCGAGCGCGTCGGTACCGGCGCCAGCCTCGCAGCCAATTCCACCCAGTTGCAGACCGGCACCGTCGCCTACCAGGCCAACTACTACACCGCCAAATGGAAGGGTGACCTGAAGGCACTGTCGATCGATTCCGCTACTGGCGCCTTTACCGGTACGTCGCCCTGGACCGCATCGGCGGCGACGCTGCTGCCGACGGCTGCCAATCGCAACATCAAGACCTACAACCCGACCGCTGCGGCCGGCAGCCGGTTCGTCGACTTCAAGAACTCCGGCTCGACGCCGGCAGCGCTGTCGACGGCGCAGCTGGCAAAGCTTGGCAGCAGCGGCGCGGCGCAGGTCGACATGATCAACTACCTGCGAGGGGACAGTTCGCTCGAGCAGGCGAACAGCGGCAGCTTCCGTTCCCGTGACACGGCGCTGGGCGACATCATCGATTCCCAGCCCGTCTATGTAGGCGCTCCGAATCCGGATCAGTTCTATACGCAGTCGTTCACCGGTTCGTCGGTGTTCGCAACCTACGCGAGCAGCAACAAGGACCGTGCAGGGTTGATCTACGTGGCGGCCAATGACGGCATGCTGCATGCATTCAATGCCAGCACCGGAGTGGAGAATTTCGCCTACTTGCCGGGTGCGGTCATCACGGCGGGATCGGGCAATACCAACATCACGGCACTCTCCAATCCCGAGTACGGCAACAACGTCGATCACCAGTACTTCAACGATGGTGAACTCACGGTCGGCGATGTCTACGTCAACAGCGCGTGGAAGACGGTGCTGGTGGGTACCACTGGACGCGGCCTGGCCAGGGCGGTGTATGCGCTCGACGTGACGGATCCGACCAATATCCAGTTCCTATGGGAGCGGTCGGCAGCGGACGGGTTGACCAACAGCAACTATATCGGCCAGATGACCGGCAAGCCGGTCATTGCCCAGACGGCCAACGGTACCTGGTCGGTGCTGATGGGCAACGGTTACAACAGTGCGGCCGGCAAGGCGGCGATGCTGCAGTTCGCCATCACCGACGGCACGCTCACCGTGCACGACACCACCGATACCAGCGGTCTTGCCGCTCCTGCGGTATGGATCAGCCCGACCGGCAACGGCGTGAGCACCATTGCCTACGCGGGCGACGCCGACGGCAACGTGTGGTCATTTGCACTGTCCGCCAGCGACGGTACACCCACCCCGAGCAGCGCCGGTACCAAGTTGTATACGGCCAAGGATGCCAGCGGCAATACGCAGCCGATTACCGGCGGCATGCTGGCGGGCAAGGACGCACAGACCGGCAACACCTGGGTGTTTTTCGGTACCGGCAAGTACCTGGCCGCTTCCGATCTCACCGACACCAGCACCCAGTCCTGGTATGGCCTGATCGTCCAGTCGACCAACAGCACCAGTCCGGCCGTGACCGCAACGATGAACCGTACCGACAACCTGGCCATGCGCGAGATCACGGGCGAGACGTCCAATGCGCGAACCATCACCACGTCGGGGTCGGCGAGTTCCATGACCAATAAGTCCGGCTGGTACATCGACCTGCTGTCACCGACGGGCGCGAACGGAGCCGACGTCAATCAGGGCGAGCGGATGGTCACGCCCAACCAGTTCCAGGGCAACCTGCTGCTCGGCACCACGCGTATCCCGCAGGCGGCCGATGCCTGCAACCCGTCGGGCCGCGGCTGGATCCTGGCGGTCGATCCGTTCACCGGTACCAACCCCTCCGGCAACTTCTTCGATATCAACGGGGATGGCTCGGTCAACGGATCCGATGCAGTGAACGGCACTCCCGCGGCAGGTATCGGCTTTAGCGCGTTGCCGAACAATCCCATCTTCGTCGGCAGCACGATGCTGACCAGTTTCGACAACGGCACGACCAGCAGCATCAAGACATCGAGCTCCACCGGCGGACTACAGCGGGTGTCCTGGCGAGAGTTGATCAATCAGTAAGGATGCAACGACGATGACCTCAGTACTTTCGCTTCTCTCCGCGCGTCGGTTCGGCTGGCGTAGTGCGCTGGGGCATTCGTACCGGCATGCCGACCCGGCACCGATGCGCGGCTTCTCACTGATCGAGCTGATGATCGTGGTCCTGATCATCGCCGTGCTGGCGGCCATCGCCTATCCCTCGTACACCCGGCACGTGGTGAAGACACACCGGGTTGCCGCGGAGGGGTGCCTGTCGGAGTACGCGAACTACATGGAGCGTTACTACACGACGAATCTCCGATACGACGAAGACCCGGCCACCAGCACCGCGATATCGCTCCCAACGCTTGATTGCAAATCGCAGACTGCAGCGTTCTACGACTACTCGCTGGAAAGCGTTTCGGCGACGGCCTTTTCGGTGCAGGCGGTGCCCAAGGGCATCCAGCTCGCGCGGGATACCACCTGTGGCACCCTCAAGCTGGATCAGACGGGCACACGGACCCCTGCAAATTCCGACTGCTGGTGATCAGTTCGGGGGAGGTCCGCTGACTTTTAGGGGAAGGGCGCCTGCGCGCCCCAGCCGTGAGCGACGCAGGTGATCAATGCGGCGCTCAATCTGCGTCGTCTTGCGGCCGCGGGGTAGGGCCGCAAGCCGGGGCCGACAGGTCACCGGGAGACCACCGCACATTGGCCGGGGCGACGCCTTCATGGTGGTCCGGTCAATGTGCCTCGTCGTGCCAGCCGCTCGGCCAGCCGGTGTTCCTGGTGTGTTCGGCGGGTCGGCGCCCGAAAGTGCCTCATGGCACATTACGTGCTATTAATTTTCCAGTGGATTCGCATGCTCGCGTTCCAGGGGGAGTGGCATGGTGCAGCAGCCTTGGAGGCAGCGCTGGACGGTGAGGCTGACGCCTCGGCGCGCGTTCGCATTCATGGCTCTGCTGGCCGGGCTTGTAGACGCCGGTCGGCTGGCGATTAAGGCTACCCCCGGAGCGGCGACCGCGGTCGGCCTGCTGTTGCCAGGCCTGGCACTGCTGGTCATGTTCCCTCCCATCGCGTCCAACCGCCGTTCGTATGGTCCGTGGGCTGGGGGGGCCGCGGTGCTGCTCGTAGGCATGGTGCTTCTCGGCCATCCTCTGGATCCGTCCGGGGCGGCGCGGTGGTTGCTGGCGGTGCTTTGGTCGTCGATTGTTGGCGGCACGTTGCCGCTCGGACCCGGTGCCGGTGCCGGTGTCGTGGCTCGTGGTCTGGCTGCCGGGGCGGGATTGTCGGCCCTCGCATCGCTGGGTGCTGGGCCCGGTGTGGCGGGCAGTGCCGACACACTGCTCGCTGTAGGGGTGGTCGCATTGGCGGTACCCCTCCTCTGGGCACCCATGGGCGAGGGCAGGCTGATCTTCTCGTCACTGCTGGCGGGCCTGGGCTGGATGGGGCTGCTCGGCTTCGCTCTCGATCTTCCCGTACTCACTCTCGGCGGTATCGGCTCAGTGCCCATTGCTCTCAGCGCAGCGGTGGCATTCGTACTGCTGGGACATTCCTTGTGGCTGCTGGAGAAGGGACGGTCCCCAGTCGCGCTGATACTGGCTCTGCCGTGCTTAGTGTTGGCTGGGATGCCCCTGCTGGCCGAGTACGCCGGTGTTCCGGACTTGATCGGGCTTGCCCTGGGCGCGCTGCGCGGATCGCCGTGGCCGGTATCGCTGAACGGGTTGTCGCACAACGCGTCGGTGGGCATCCTTCTGTCCACGGCTGCGCTGGCTGCCGCGACATTTGCTCGCCGGAGGGCTGGCGCGTGGACGCTGGTCTGGGCGCTGGGCCTGCTGGTGCTCATGCTGGGCCTGCTGTCGGTGGCCGGCTTGGTGCTCGGTACGCCGACGGTGGATGCACTGGGCGGCCGTAACCAGGTGGCATGGCCTACAGCGATAGGCCTCGTGGTCCTTGGCCTCGGCCTGATGGCCGCGTGTCCGCGGTCGCCGTGGGAGAGTGCTTACCGCACCTATCTCCTGCCGGCCTCCCTGGGGTTGAGCGTGGTGTTGCTGGCTGTGTTGCTGTGGGCGGCGCTGCTGCGGCAGCAGTCGGCGATCGAGCGACATCAACAGAGGGCTCGCCAGGCCAGCGTGCTCACCGCACTGCGCGGCGGCATGGATGCCCAGGTCACGGCGATCCGTCGCATGGCGCGCCGGCTCGGCAGCGTCGATGAAGTCACGCGGCAGCACCTGTTTGCCGTGGATGCGCGGCAGTACCTCAACGACCTCGCCGGATTGCGCGCCATGGGCTACGTCGACCGCGAGCGTGTGCTGCGGCTGATCGATTCGCGTGACGGGATGAGCCTGCCGCCCGGCACCCGCGTGGATGACGTGCCGGCGCGCCGCAGGATCTTCGATGCGGTCGACGCCGCCGACAACGTGCGCCTGAGTGGTCCGATGCAGCTGCTGCTGGGCGGCAGCGGAGCGCTGATCGTGTCGCCGGTCGACGACGGCTCCGGCCGCGTGGGTTACCTGGTGGGCGTGGTGGAGTACGGGCGGCTCTTTCCGGCACTGCTGGCCGCGCAGAGTGCTGTCGGCACCCTGCGCGTGGACGAGGATGGCCGCACGATCTACGCACGCGGCGCCAACATCTCCGGGGCGCCGACGCCCGCACCGCCGCTGGCGATGTATGGCCAGACATGGCAGCTCGTGCTGGGAGGTCCGAACGGGCCGCCGCCCGCCGTGCACGCATCGCTGATCCTGTTGCTCGGCTTCGCCCTCGGCGGTGTGCTGGCAGCAGCGCTTCGCCTGTCGGCCCTGGCGCGGCAGCGCGCGCGTCTGGCCGAAGCGGTCAGCGCAGAGCTGCGCGACCAGATCGAGGCACGCGAGGTGGTGCAGGCGGCCTTGGCCGATGCCGAGCGCGACATGATCGCCGTACTGGAGAGCATCAGCGACGGTGTGTTCATGGTCGATCGTGAATGGCGCTTCACCTACGTCAACCCGCAGGCGGCACGCATGCTCGGGGCGCAGGCGTCGACGCTGCTGGACGTGCCGTGCTGGAACGTCCTGTCCGAGGTGCTTGACGACGGTGGTTGGGAGGGTCACCTGCGTACGCTTTGGAAGCGGGCGCTGCGCGATGGCACGCCGCTCAACATCGAGGCGGCCCACGGACCGAGCCAGCGCTGGTATGAACTGCGCGCCTATCCGCACACTCACGGCCTCACCGTCTACCTGCACGATGTCTCCGCGCGCAAGCGGCAGGAGCGTGAACTGCTCAAGCGCGACGCCGAGTCGCGCCACGCGCTGCAGTTGGGGCGCATGGGTAGCTGGGAATTGCATCTGCGCAGTGGCCGCTTGCACTGGTCACCGGAGACCTGCGCGATCTTCGGCGTCGATCGCAGCCCGGAAGAGGAGGGGCTGCAGGCGCTTCGCCGCCTCGTTCATCCGGACGACTGGCCGGCGCTGATGGAGGATCAAGCCCGCTTTGGCGGTGGCGCGGAGCGCGTCGAACGCCAATACCGCATAACCCGGTCCGATGGGCAGCAGCGGGTGATCCGGGCTGTCGGGGAAACGATCGGTACGGACGACGATCCGATCGTGGCCGGCGCAGTGCAGGACATCACCGAGCAGCAGCGCGCCAGCGAGGCATTGGCGCGGGCAATGGAAGCGACGCAACTGGTGATGGACAGCGCGCCTGACGTGATCATCGTGCTGGATCGGGAAGGGCGTTTCCTGCGAGTCAGTGCCGCGGCTGAGCGGTTGTGGGGCTACACGCCCGATAGCCTGATCGGCGAATCCATGGCCCGGCTTATTCACCCCGACGATCGCGCGGCCAGCTTTGCCGAAGTGGTGCGCATCGCCAGCGGCCAGCCCAACGCCAACTTCCGCAATCGCAATGTCGCCCGCGATGGCCGCGTGCTCTACATGCAGTGGTCGGGCATCTGGTCCGAGCAGGCGCAGTGCCTGTACGTCGTGGGACGCGACCATACCCAGATGCACCGTGTGGAGCAGATGGATGTGGCGCAGCGACGCATTCTCACGGCGATCGCCAGCGGCCAGCCGCTGGTCGACGTGCTCGATGCTGTCGTGCTTGCCTACGAGGCACAGCAGCCTGATGCTTTGTGTTCGGTGCTGCTGCTGCGGGGTGGGCGGCTCTACCATGGTGCGGCCCCGCATTTGCCGCGCCAATACGCCAAGGCGATCGATGGCGTGGTCATCGGCCCGGAGGTTGGCTCGTGCGGCACGGCGGCTTGGCGGCGCGAGCGGGTGATCGTGACCGACATCGCCACCGATCCACTGTGGCAACACCATGCGTCGCTGGCGCTTCCGCACGGCCTGCTCGCTTGCTGGTCCACGCCAATCATCGCCCGCGATGGCGTGGTGCTGGGTACTTTCGCGGTCTACCACGGCGAGTCGCACGATCCGTCGTCGGCCGAGCTGGCCAGCATCGACAGCCTGACCGCGCTGGCCGCTATCGCCATTGAGCACGACCAAGCCTTCCAACAGCTCAGCACGAGCGAGCAGCGCTTCCGTTCGCTGTTCGATCACCATCCAGACGCGGTGTTTGCACTCGACGGCGAGGGGCGGGTGCTGCAGGCCAACGCTTCGGCCTCGACGCTGCTTGGCGAGACGGAGAGCGAGCTGCAGCAGCGGCCGCTTCTGCGCTTCTTCGACGCCGATCGCGCGCGCGCTGGGGCGGCGCTGGCGGCCGCCGGCGGCGGCGATGCGGAACGGCTGGACGTAACCGTGCGCGACGGCTGCGGCGGTCATTTTCCGGGCGCGCTGATCACGCTACCGATTATCGTGCACGGGCAGTCCCGCGGCATGTTCGCGGTGGTGCAGGATCATCGCGAGCTGCGCCGCGCCCAGCAGGCGATGGCCAGCCAGTTGGGCCTTCTTTCGGCGATCGCCGACAGCGTGGGCGAGGGGCTGCTGGCGGTGGATGCCGATGGTGTTCCTTCCTTCCTCAATCGCACGGGAGCGCGTCTGCTGGAACTACCGGCCTACGGTCTGCCGCGGGCCGAGGCCTTGCCGCGGGCGGGGCGCGAGGTGCTGCGCGGCATCCTGGGCGGCAGCGGGTACGCCAGCAGTGACGATGCCCGCTTCGAACTGAGTGGAGGCCGCGCGCTCGATGTCGCCTACGTCGCCACGCCGCTGCGCACCGAGGGTGCCTTGGCCGGTGCGGTGTTGGCCTTCCGCGACATCGGCGATCTCAAGGAGGCGCGGCGATCGCTACACGAACGCCAACGGTTTTTCGAGCTGTCGCTGGAGGTGTTCTGCATCTACGACGGCGAGAACGGGCACTTTGTGCAGGTGAACCCGGCGCTTTGCCGGCTGCTCGGTTACGACGAAACCACGCTGCTCGCGATTCCGCTGACCGACCTGGTGCACCCGCAAGATCGCCTGGCCACCGAGGATGCCATCGATTGGCAGCGTGAGAGCGGCGAACTGCTGGCCAGTTTCGTCAACCGGCTGCGCCGCGCCGATGGCACCGACGTATGGCTGGAGTGGACCTCGCGACGGTCGCCGGAGGGGTTGATCTTCGCGGTGGCCCGCGACGTCACCGCCAAGCGCTTGGCCGATGTGGCGCTGGCCAAAGCGATCGACGACCTGCGTATCCGCAACCGCGAGCTGCAGGATTTCGCCTATGTCGCCTCGCACGACCTGCAGGAGCCGCTGCGCAAGATCCAGGCGTTTTCCGACCGCTTGCAGTCGCGCGTCGCCGCGAAGCTGGACGAATCGGCGCGCGACTACCTCCAGCGCATGGGCGACGCGGCATCGCGCATGCAGACCCTGATCGATGACCTGCTCGCCTATTCACGCGTCGGCACCCGGGTGAGCATGCCTGCCGCGGTGGACCTGTCCGCCGAACTGGCGACCGTGCTGGACGACCTGGACGCCCGCCTGCAGGAAGCAGGCGCCACCATCGCGACCGGGCCCCTGCCGACGCTGCAGGCCGATGCCTCGCAGATGCGCCAGTTGCTGCAGAACCTGCTGGCCAACGCGCTGAAGTTCCGCGCGGCGGATCGTCCGTGTCACATCAGCGTCAGCGCGCGGCCGCTGGGCGAGCAGTCGATCGCGCCCGATCGCTGGGAAATCCGGGTCCAGGACAACGGCATCGGCTTCGACCAGACCTACGCCGAGCGCATCTTTGCGCCGTTCCAGCGGTTGCATCCGCGCAACGTGTACGCCGGTACCGGTATCGGACTGGCCATCGTCCGGCGTATCGTTGAACGACACGGGGGTACGATCCACGCCGAGAGTCGCAGCGGCGAAGGCGCCTGTTTCATCGTGGTGCTGCCGACGCAGGCATCGGCGACGCTCACGCGCATGGCGGAAGACGCACCCTTGGTGAACACCGATCTCCCAGGAGCAGGGACATGACGCAATTGCATGGATCGATGTCGATACTGGTCGCCGAGGATGATGCCGACGACCGAGTGCTGCTGGCGGACGCCTTTGCCGAAAGCGGCGTGGTGGTGATGCTGGATTTCGTTCCCGATGGCGTGGAGCTGCTCGCCTACCTGGCGCGGCACGATGCCGACCCGAGCCTCGGCCTGCCCGACCTGGTGCTGCTCGATCTCAACATGCCGCGCATGGACGGTCGCGAGGCGCTGCGTGCGATTCGCGAGCACGGGCGGCTGCGGCATCTGCCGGTGATCATTCTCACTACCTCCACGGCCGAGCTGGACATCCGGGTGAGTTACCAGCTCGGCGCCAATTCCTACGTCACCAAGCCGCGCCGCTTCGACGATCTGATCGCAGTACTGCGTTCGCTGGAGCGTTACTGGATGGATATCGCCCGGCTCCCCTCGGACGCCCACCGGGGGCAGTCATGACCCACCCGCCGCTGCGCGTGCTTGTGGTCGACGACGACGAGGACGATTTCATCCTGATCCGCGACATGCTGTGCGACGCCAGCGAGGGCGGCTACACCTTCGAGTGGTGTGCCACGCCGGAGCAGGGGCTCGACGAGCTGCGCCGCGGCGCGCACGATGTCTATCTGGTGGATTACCTGCTCGGTCCGGCCAGCGGGCTGGACCTCATCGAGGCGGTGAACCGCGAGGGCCTGACCCGCGCGTTCATCGTACTGACCGGGCGCGGCAACCAGTCGGTGGACATGGCCGCCATGGAAGCGGGCGCCAGCGACTATCTGGTGAAGGGCCTGATCGACGCGGAGCGTCTCGCGCGCAGCATCCGCTACGCCGTGGATCACACCCGTTTCGTCGAGGTGTTGCGCGAGAGTGAGACCTGCCATCGCCTGCTGTTCGACGAGGGGCCGGTACCGTTGATGCTGTTCGATGCGGACAGCCTGGAGATCCTTACCGCCAACGAGGCCGCGCAGGCCGAGTACGCCGATATCGTGCCGCAGCTGGTTGGCGCGCGATTTGATGCGCTGCTGGCCCCGCACGAGAGCGAGCGCTTTGCCGCGCAGCTCGCCTCCGGTGAATTGGTGGACGGCAAGCTCAGCGCATGGGAGTACCGCCGGGACGGGCACGCCTATCGCTACGTGGAAGGTATCTTCCACGCCATGGATTACCGCGGTGCACGCGCGGTGCTGGCGCATATCCAGGACGTCAGCTCGCGCGTGCTGGCCGACGCCCAGCTGCATCTGCTCGACCGCGCGATCCAGTGCGCCGGCAACGGCATCGTCATTGTTGCGGCACGCCAGCCGGACGAGCCGATCATCTTCGTCAACCGCGCATTCGAGCGCATGACCGGCTACAGCGCGGAGGAGGTGATCGGCCGCAACTGCCGATTCCTGCAGGGAGGCGAGGACAACGAAACCGAGCGCGCGCTGATCCGGCGGGCGCTGGCCACCCGCCAGGAGAGCAGCACACTGCTGCGCAACGTGCGTAAGGACGGCACGCTGTTCTGGAACCAGCTGTACATTTCACCGGTCAGCGATGCGCGCGGCACGGTCACGCACTACATCGGCATCCTCTCCGACGTCACCGCGCAACGTGACGCCGAAGCGCGGCTGGCCTACGCCGCCACGCATGATGCGGAGACCGGCCTGGCGCGCTATCCGGTGATCGAGTCGATGCTCGAAGAGCATGCCTTGCATCAGGCCGGGCGGCCGATGACGCTGATCTATGCCGACGTCGACCGCTTCCACGCGATCAACGAAACCATGGGCCACGAGGTGGGCGACAAGGTGGTGGCGGCGCTGGCGTGGCGCATGCGCGAGCTGGTCGGCGAGCGTGGCCGGTCGGCCCGTTTCACCGGCGACGAGTTCGTCATTGCTTTGCCGATGATGGCGCTGGACGACGCGATGGCGCTGGCCGAGCAGTTGCGCGGTGCCGCCGCGGTGCCGATCGACATCGCAACCGGCGAAGTACGGGTCACGATGAGCATTGGTGTGGCCACCTACCCGCAGCGGGTCGACAACCTGGCCGACCTGCTGCTGCGCGCCGAAGCGTCGATGACGCGCGCCAAGCACCTCGGCCGCGACCAGGTGTGCGCGTACTCGCAGGAAGACATGCTGCGCGTGGAAGACCGCCGCATGCTTGGCGCGCGCATGCGCGCGGCGCTGCTGGCGGACGAGTTCTACCTCGACTTCCAGCCGCAGGTGTGCGCCGGCAGTGGACGCATGCTGGGCTTCGAGGCGCTGCTGCGCTGGCGCAGCCCGGAGCTTGGCCTGGTGATGCCCGACCGGTTTATTGCGGTGGCCGAGGGCATGGGGCTGATGTCGGAGCTGGGCCAATGGGTGCTCGATCGCGCCTGTGCGCAGATGCGCCGTTGGATCGACGAGGGTCTCGCCGATGGCCTGGTGATGGCGGTGAACGTGGCGGCGCAGCAGGTCCAGCGGCCGGACTTCGCCGAGCGGGTGGCGCAGACGCTGCAACGCCATCAGCTGCAGCCGGCGCAACTGGAGCTGGAGGTCACCGAGAGCTCGCTGATGGAGAACATCGACCGCGCACTGCAGTGTATCCACAAGCTTTGCGCGCTCGGCGTGCGGGTGGCGTTCGACGATTTCGGCACCGGTTATTCCAGCCTGTCCTACCTGCGGCAGTTCAAGGTCGACCGGCTGAAGATCGACAAGTCGTTCGTGCACGACCTTCCCGACGACGAGGACAGCGTGGCGATCGCCCGCACGGTGATCGCCGTGGGTCACCAGCTGCAGATGGACGTGGTGGCCGAAGGCGTGGAGACCGCCGAGCAGGCGCGCCTGCTCAAGGCGCTGGGATGCGACGCGCTGCAGGGTTACCTGATCGGCTATCCGATGGGCGCCGAGCCCGCAGGTGCGTGGCTGCGCGAGCGGCCGACGGGCGTCGCGTTGCCCAGCGGCGCGTAAAGGTGGCGGTGGCGCGCGCCGATCAATCCAGCAGGATCGGCTCGTGCATCCCCGGCATCTGGCTGGAGATGCCCAACTGGTCCAGCCGTTCGCGCATCACCTGCATGCCCACGTCGTAGTCGCCGTGCACCAGCAGCACCTTACGCCGCGGTGAGTGGCCCAGCCAGTGCAGCAGCCCGGCCTGGTCCGCGTGGGCGGAGAAGCCGTTAATGGTCCAGATCTGCGCGCGCACGCGGATCTCCTCGTTGAAGATGCGCACGCTCTCGGCGCCATCCACGATGCGGCGCGCCAGCGTGCCGTGCGCGGCATAGCCGACGAACACCACGCTGCAGCGCTCGCGCCACAGGTTGTGCTTCAGGTGGTGGCGCACGCGTCCGCCGTTGCACATGCCGGAGCCGGCGAGAATCACCGCGCCGCCCTCCATCCGGTTGATCGCCATCGACTCGGCCGTTTCGCGGGCGAAGTGCAGGTTCGGCATGGCGAACGGGTCGCCGTGCTGCAGTTCCTGGCGGAAGCCGTCGTCGAAGCATTCCGGATGCCGGCGGAAGATTTCGGTGGCGGAGATCGCCATCGGCGAGTCGAGAAACACCGAGGTGTGCGCGGGAATGTGGCCGTCGCGGATGCCCCGGTGCAGGTAGTAGAGGATCTCCTGCGCACGCTCCAGCGCGAAGGTGGGGATAATCACGTTGCCGTGCCTTGCCACCGTCTCGCGGATCGCCTGGTACAGCTCGTCGACGGTATCGGGCAGCGAGCGGTGCGGCCGGTTGCCGTAGGTGGTTTCCATCACCACGTAGTCGGCGGCAGGCGCCGGCACCGGGTCGCGCAGCAGCGGGCGCCCCGGGTTGCCCTGGTCGCCGGAGAACACGATGCGGCGCACCTGCTCGCCGTCGTCCAGGCTGAGCAGGATCGAGGCCGAGCCCAGGATGTGCCCGGCATCCAGGAACTGCGCCTGCACGCCCGGCGCCAGCGGCACAATCTCGCCGTAGGCTACCGGGCTGGCGAAGTAGTCCAGCGCGTGCAACGCATCGTCGAGCGTGTACAGCGGGGTGCTGGCGGCCTCGTCGCGACGCCGTCCGCTGCGCTGGGCGCGGCGGGCGTCCTCTTCCTGCAATCCGGCGGCATCGAGCAGCACCACGCGGGCCAGGTCGCGGGTGGCCGAGGTGGCCAGGATGCGTCCGCGAAACCCATCGCGTACCAGCTTGGGTATGCGCCCGCAGTGGTCCAGGTGCGCGTGCGTGAGCAGCAGCACGTCCACGCTGGCCGGCTCGAAGCCGAACGACTCAGCGTTGGCGCGTTCCTCCTCGTCGCTGCCCTGGAACAGGCCGCAGTCGATCAGGACGCTCAGCGTGCCGAAGCGCACGAGGTGGCACGAGCCGGTGACCTGCTTGGCGGCGCCATGCGCGCTGTAGACGATATGCCGGTTCATGGCGGGGATCTCCGTAGGGAAGAGGGCGGCGCGCGCAGGCGGCCCCCGCAGCGTTCGAGCATGACCTGCGCCAGCTCCTCGCTCAGGTCGATCTGCGATTGCGGCGAGGCGATGGTGTTACTCACCACCACGCGGGCGGCACCGGCGGCGTGCAGCGCCTCCAGCGCGCCATTGGCAAAGATGCCGTGCACGCCCACGCAGACCGGCGGCGGCAGCGGCTGGTCGCGCAGGCATTGCACGGTGGCGATCATGGTGTGGCCGCTGGCGATGATGTCGTCCAGCACCACCGGGGTATGGCCCGCATAGCGGTCGAGCGCGGGCAGGGTGATGCGTACGTCGCGATCGCCATAGCGTTGCTTGGCGGCAACCACGCAGGGCGCTTCGAGCATCCGCGCCACCGCGTTCACCCACTGCGCGCTTTCGCCGTCCGGCCCGATCAGCAGCGGCTGCGGCACCTCCTGCGCGATCCAGCGCGCCAGACGTTGCGCTGCATGCACCACGTACCCGTCCAGCGGATACACGTCGCCGAGGCGGCGATAACGGTGCAGGTGCGGGTCCACCGTGACCAGCCAGTTGAAGGCGCCGCCGAGCAACTGGCCGAACACCCGCGCCGACACCGCTTCGCCCTCGTGGAAGCGCGTGTCCTGGCGCATGTAGGCGAGGTAGGGCGCCACCAGCCCCACCCGCGAGGCGCCCAGTTCGCGCGCTGTGGCCGCGGCCATCGTCAGCGGCAGCAGCTTGGGGTCGGGGTGGTCCAGCGTGCAGACGAACACCGCCACGCTGCGCAACTGCGGCGGCTCGATGCGCACGCGGCTCTCGCCGTCGGGGAAGCGGTGTACCTGCACCACCCGCCGCGGCAAGCCGCTGTGCCAGGCCAGCCGGTCGGCCATCTCCTCGTTGCCGGGTAGGGCGTAGATGGCGCTCACCACGCCTCCTCCAGGCAGACGATGGCGGGATGTCGCGCCACGTATTCCATGGCGTAGGCCAGCTCGCCGGGGCTTTGCGCGTGCACGGTGAACAGCGGTTGGCCGGTGCTGACCCGGTCGCGTCCGTGCACCTGCAGAGTGAGCCCGGCCAGGGGGGGCGGAAGGCGCGCCGGCCAGCTTCGCCACGCGCGACAGGCGCCGGTTGTCGATCGCCGTCACCACGCCGTCGCGCGGTGCCAGCACCGGCTGCTGCCACGGCGCGCTGCCGGGCACGCGCAGCCCGCCCTGAGCGGTGCAGATCGCCTGGAACTGCACCCAGGCGCGCCCGGAATCCAGGCATTCGGTGGCCATCTTCAAGGCCTGCGCCGTGCCGGCCAGGCCGCCGGTTTCCAGCACGGCCGCGGCGATCTGCAGGGCGCGGGCGCGCAGGTCGGCCGGCGCGTCGGCGTGGTTCTGCAGCACCGCGAGCACGTCGTGTGCCTCCAGCGCCGGGCCGATGCCGCGGCCGATCGGCTCGCGGCCGTCGCTGAGCAGCACGCGCAGTTGCAGGCCGAAGGCCGCGGTCACCTGTTCCAGCAGCAACTGCAGCGCGCGCGCCTCGGCCTCGCTACGGATCTTCGCGGTCGGTCCCACGGGTACGTCGATGACCACGTGGGTGGAGCCGGCAGCGATCTTCTTGGACAGCACCGAGGCCACCAGCTGGCCGGCGCTGTCCACATCCAGCGCCCGTTCTACCCGGATCAGCACGTCGTCGGCGGGGGCAAGGTTCATCGCGCCGCCCCACACGATGCAGCCGCCGCAGCGCTCGACGGTGTGGCGCATGTGGACCAGATCCAGCTCCACTGGCGCGAGCATGGCCATGGTGTCGGCGGTGCCGGCCGGCGAGGTGATCGCGCGCGAGGAGGTCTTGGGCATCACCAGGCCCAGCGCGGTGACGATCGCCACCACCACCGGCGTGGTGCGATTACCGGCCAGCCCGCCGATGCAGTGCTTGTCCACCACCGTGGACTGCGGCCAGCGCAGCCGGGCGCCGGTATCGACCATGGCGCGGGTCAGCGCGATCACCTCGTCGGTGGCGAGATGGTCGCCGCTGCAGGCGGTGATGAAGGCGGCCAGCTCCAGATGGCTGTAGCGATGGTCGACGATGTCGCGCACGATCGCGTGCAACTGCGTGTCGTCGAGCGTGCGGCCGTAGATCTTCGCCCGCACGCTGGCGAGCGACTCGACGCTGGCCGGGTGGGCGATCACCACGTGCTCGTGCGGCTGCGGCTGCAGCGTGTGCCATGCCGATTCGCACAGCCCGGCCTCGTCTGGCGCCAACAGTTCGCCGTGCACGATGGCCAGCGTGGCCAGCAACTGGCGCGCGCCGATGCGCAACTGCACGCGGGCATGGGCGCCGAGGCCTTCGCTGCGGCAGATCGGCGAGGCGTGGTGCAGGTAGACGACGTGTTCGGCGCCGGTGTCGATGCCCAGCCGCCGCAGCCGGTCGCCGCCCACGGTAGGGCGGTGCGTGATGGTGCCGGGATCCGTGCCGATCTCCATCGACCCGCCTTCGCGCGGTGGCGCGTGCTGTCCGGTGGCCACGAGGAACCGCCCTAATGTCGCATCAGCACGGCCAGCGGTGCATGTGCCAACACATGGCGCGTAGCGCCGCCGAGGATGCGCTCGCGTACCGGCGAATGGCTGTAGCCGCCCATCACCAACAGATCCGAGCGGTCGTGCACGGTGGCCGCGAGCAGGGCTTCGCCGGCGTGGGAGGGCGTGGTGCGCAGCGTCTTGCGTTGGGCTGCGATGCCGTGGCGGGCGAGGTAGCGCACGGGGTCGAAATCCGGCGCTGGCTCGTACGTATCGTCGGGCGAGCGCGCCCTGGCCCCGTCGATCAGGGTGACGTGCTCGGCCGCATGCAGAAACGGCAGGGCCGCGTGCATCGCCCGGGTGGCCTCGATGCTGCCGTTCCAGCCGATCGCCACGCGCGGGAACAGGCCGCTGCGGTCGGCGCTGTCGGTGGGTAGCAGCAGGCAGGGCATTCGACAGCCCAGCAGGGCCTGGCCGAAATGCTCGAACGGGTCGTCACCGGCAAAGGCGTCGCGCGCCAGGATCACCAGGTCGTGCCAGGCGCCGAGCCGGTGCAGCGTCTCGGCCAGGCCGCCGCGGCAGGACACCCAGTCAGCACGGGTGGCACCGCCAGCGAGGGCGAGACGGGCGAAGGACGTCGCGTCGGCGGCCGACTCATGGGGCTCGTCCACACGTTCGAGCAGGGCCAGCACGGTCGGCTCGTGGGCGTGTCCGGTGGGTTCGGCCGGCAGCCGGCAACCGGAGAGCCGGCTGCCCCAGCGGGCGGCCAGACCGATGCCGGCAAGCCACGCCGCGTGCGATACGCCCTGGCGCACGGCCAGTATGTCGGTGGGCCAGCCGTGGTTGCGCACGGTCGGCATGCCCGCACCGTGCGCCGCGCCGGCAGTGGGCTGCGTCAGCGGCGGCACGGGGCGGGCATCCGAGTCGGACACGCGCGTCACAACGAGAGCGTGTGGATGACCTGGCTGCCGTCATCCGGGTCGATATGGCGCTCGAAGCCCAGATGATGGGCCAGCTCGCGCATCGGCTCGTTGTCGGCCGTGTCGATCGAGAACATCTGCTTGAAGCCGTTGCGCCTGGCCAGCTGGATCAGGTGCTGCATCAGCAGTACACCGAGCCCGCGGTGGCGCCAGTCGTCGGCCACGGTCACGGCGCACTCGCAGCGCTTGCCGTCGTCGGTGGCGCTGTAGCGGCTCACGCCGACCTCGCGCAGCCTGCCGTTGTCGTGGGCGAGCGCCACAAACGCCATCTGCTCGGGGTAGTGCAGTTCCATCAGCTGCTTGAGCAGCGCAGGGCTGGCCTGCTTGAAATCACACAGGAAGCGCAGCCGCTTCGACTCGCCGGACAGTCGCGCGATGAAGTCCTCCTCGCGCTCGCGGTCCTCCGCCCGCAGCGGGCGGATCAGCACGCGCGTACCGTCGCGCAGCGCCTCGATCCAGTGGGTGCCCTCCAGGGCTTCGGGCGGAATCGACGAGGACGGCGTCGTCGTCGGGGGGGGAGGCTGGGTGCCAGTGGGCATGAAGGTTTCCTCCAGGGGATGCAGGCACGCGCTGGCCGGGGCGGCCGCACGATGCCCGGTTGTTTTACGCCGCGCATCGGGCGTGCGGCTTGACCTCGATCAAGCGCCGCCGGGCGGTGCGCTGCTCATGTACCTTGATGCCCCTCACGCCCACCCCAGGAACCGCAACCATGAGCGAGACCCAGCAGTTCACCCTCACGCTGACCCAGGAGAGCGACTACGTTTTCCGCATCGCCTTCGACGACACCGCCATGCCGGACCTGATCGCCGACGAGAGCGCGCCGCTCGGCACGGAGCGCGGCCCGAATCCGTCGCGGATGCTGGTGGCGGCGGTGGCCAACTGCCTGAGCGCCAGCCTTCTGTTCGCCTTGCGCAAGTTCAAGAACGCACCGGGCACGCTGGTGACCCGGGCACAGGCCACGCTGGGCCGCAACGCGGCCGGGCGGCTGCGGGTGCAGCACATCGCGGTGACGCTGGAGCTGCCCGAAGCGCTTGTCGACTACCAGCAGCCGGAGCGCCTGCTGGCCCAGTTCGAGCATTTCTGCGTGGTGACCGGCAGCGTCCGCGACGGCATCCCGGTGGAAGTCAGCGTGCGCGATCGCGACGGCGTGCTGGTGCACCACAGTGAGGAAGAGCCGACCGCCTGAATGGCGTGCTGCGGCAGGGCGTCGCAGCAGTGGCTGCAAACTGATCGCGGTCAAGTGGCGCGACGAAGGGAGTCCTGACAATGCACTCCATCTTTCGTCACGACACAAGGGCAAGGCATCCATGAAAGTCTCCGTCATCGCACTGGCCGCACTCACGCTTGCCATCGGTCCGCTCGCCGCGCGCGCCGACTCCTCCGCCTCGTCCCCATGGGTGGTCCGCGTCGGCGTGCACACGGTCAATCCGAAGTCCGACAACGGCACGCTGGCCGGCATGAAGGCCACGATCGGTAGCGACACCCAGCCGACCTTCAGCCTGGAATACCGCTTCGACCCGCACTGGAGCGCCGACGTGCTGGCGGCGGTGCCGTTCAAGCACACCGTGCGCCTTGACGGCACGGCGGCGGCCACCACCAAGCAACTGCCGCCGACGGTCGGGGTGCAATACCGCTTCCTGACCGACGCCGTGGTATCCCCGTTCCTCGGCGTCGGCCTGAACTACACCCGGTTCTTCCAGACCCGGGGCGTGGGGCCGCTGCAGGGCACCCACGTCACCATCGACAGCAGCTTCGGCGCAGCCGCGCACGCCGGCCTCGATTTCCGCATCAACGATCGCTGGCTGGCCACGGCCGATGTACGCTGGATGCGCATTTCCGGGGATGTGCACGTGAACGGTACGCGGGTGGGCAAGGCCACGATCGACCCGCTGGCCTACGGCCTCAGCATCGGCTACCGCTTCTAGTCCGCCGCGATGCCACTTCCGTCGTCTCAACAGGGAACAGGGACATGATCGACAGTACCGTTGTGGAACTCTCGCGGTGGCAGTTTGCGGTCACCGCGCTTTATCACTATCTGTTTGTGCCGCTCACCCTCGGCCTGAGCTTCTTCATCGCCGCGGTGGAGACGGTGTACGTCACCACCGGCCGTGCCATCTACCGCGAGATGGCGGAGTTCTGGAGCAAGCTGTTCGTCATCAACATGGCGCTGGGCATCGCCACCGGCCTGACCATGGAGTTCGAGTTCGGCACCAACTGGTCGTTCTACTCGGGCTTCGTCGGCGACATCTTCGACGCACCGCTGGCGATCGAGGGCCTGATGGCATTCTTCATGGAGTCCACGTTCGTGGGCCTGATGATCTTCGGCTGGAAGCGGCTGACCAAGGTGCAGCACTTGCTGGTGACGTACTTGGTGGCGTTCGGCACCAACCTGTCGGCGCTGTGGATCCTGATCGCCAACAGCTTCATGCAGAACCCGGTGGGCGCGAAGTTCAACCCGGTCACCATGCGCATGGAGCTGAACAGCTTCTCCGAGCTGATCTTCAGCCACGATGCGCAGGCGAAGTTCGTGCACACCAGCATCGCCGGCTACGTCACCGCGGCGATCTTCGTCACCGGCATCAGCGCGTTCTACATGTATCGCAATCGGCACATGGCGATGGCGCGGCGTTCGTTCCGCATGGCGGCGCTGTTCGGCGTGCTGGCGACTGCCGGCGTGATCACCCTGGGCGACGCGCTCGGCTTCGTCGGTGGCCAGGCGCAGCCGTCCAAGCTGGCGGCGATGGAGGCGATGTGGGAGACCGCCCCGGCCCCGGCGCCGTTCAACGTGGTTGCCTGGCCGTCGCAGGACGAGAAGCGCAATCGGTTCGAAGTGCAGGTGCCGTACGTGCTGACCCCGCTGCTCACCCACACGATGACCCAGGAAGTCCCCGGCGTGGACCGTATCGAGGCGGACGCGGCGCGCCGGATCGCCAACGGCATCCCGGCGGTGGCTGCGCTGAAAGTACTCAGCGGTGACCCGACCAATGCCAATGCGCTGGCCAAGTTCAACGCGCACCAGTCCGACCTCGGCTACGGCTTTCTGGTGAAGCGCTACGCCGCCGACCAGGACGTGGAGAAAGCCACCCCGGCGGACATCCAGAAGGCCGCGAACGATGCGGTACCCAACGTCTTCGCGATGTTCTGGAGCTTCCGCGTGATGGTGGGGCTGGGCCTGCTGATGCTCGCCTACTTCGTGCTGGCGGTGATCTATTCGGTGCGCAACGACGTGCAGCACAAGCGCTGGTTCCTGCGCCTGGCGCCGTGGATGATCCCGGTGCCGTTCATCGCCAACGAGTTCGGCTGGCTCACCGCCGAGATCGGCCGTCAGCCCTGGACGGTATACGGCCTGCTGCCGACCTGGATGTCCGCCTCCAGCCACAGCGTCGGCTACATGGTGTTCTCGCTGATCGGCTTCGTCGCCCTGTACACGGTGTTCATCGTGATCGAGATGTTTCTGATGGTGAAGTTCATCAAGAAGGGGCCGCACGACCACGCCGAGCCCCGCCCGGCACCGATACCGCGGTCCGCCGCGGCGGGTGGCCGCGCGACTGCTGTCGCCCTGATGCGCAAGGAGGACTGAGCGATGGAACTGTATTTCGCATTCAAGCTGTTGTGGTGGCTGCTGCTCGGCGTGCTGCTGATGGGTCTGGCGATCATGGTCGGCATGGACATGGGCGTAGGCACGCTGCTGCGCTTCGTGGGGCGTGACGACAACGAACGCCGGGTCTGCCTCAACGCGATCGGCCCGCATTGGGACGGCAACCAGGTGTGGTTCATCCTGGGCGGCGGGGCGATCTTCGCGGCGTTCCCGCTGATCTACGCCACGGCGTTCTCCGGGCTCTACATCGTGATGCTGCTGCTGTTGTGGACGATGATCGTGCGCCCGCTCGGCTTCGAGTACCGCAGCAAGCTGCCCTCGGCCGCCTGGCGCAATGCGTGGGACTGGGCGCTGCTGGTGAGCGGCGCGGTGCCGATGATCATCTACGGCGCCGGCATGGGGAACATGCTGCGCGGCGTGCCGTTCCATTTCGACTGGGACCTGCGCTCGTACTACACCGGCAGCTTCGTGGCGCTGCTCAATCCGTTCGCGGTGCTGTGCGGGCTGCTCTCGCTGTCGCTGTCGATCTACATGGGCGGCGTGATGCTGCTCGGCCGGGCGGGCGGCGCGATCGCCCCCCGCGCGCGCAAGGCAGCGATGGGCGCGGCGGTGGCGGCGATGGGCCTGTTCACGCTCGGCGGCATCTGGGTGTCGACCATGCACGGCTACGTGCTCGACCACGCGCCCGCACCGGGCCTGCCGCAGAACCCGCTGCAGCAGCAGGTGAGCGTGGTGGCTGGCGGACTGCTCGCCAACTTCCATGCGCAGCCGCTGCTGTGGGCGGTGCCCGTGCTGGGCTATGCCGGCATGCTGCTGGGTCTGCTGGCGGTAAGGGCGCGGCGATCGACCCTGGCCTGGTGGCTGGGGGCGCTGGCGTGGATCGGCGTGATCGGCACAGTGGGCGCGGCGCTGTTCCCGTTCCTGATGCCCTCCAGCACCGAGCCCTCGCAGAGCCTGACGATCTGGAATTCGGTCTCCAGCCAGACCACGCTGCTGTGGGCGACCGGCTTCGCCGTGGTGTTCGTGCCGCTGGTGATCTGGTACACGAGCTGGGCCTTCTGGGTGATGCGCGGCGAGGTGGATGCCCGCGCCATCGAACACGACGACCACGCTTACTGAGGGCACGCCATGAAGACGTTTCTGCAGTTCCTGATCTACATGCTGCTGGCTGTGGTGGCGATCGTGATGGGGGTGATCCTGGGCGACTACGGCTCGTGGTACTTCGCCTGGTTTGTGGGCACCGCGATGATCGTGCTGGTGGCCGCAGCCGGCGGCGCCTGGATGGATGCGCACGACGAGACACCCGAGGGCGACGGCGGCACCGCCCGCTGAGGGGAAGGGTAGTGGGGAGGGGCGAAGGGGGCCGGCGACGGTCCCCTTCGTTTTTGGTCAGCCCAGGAGGTCCTGCAAGGCGCGGTACGGCCCATCCACGGTGGCCAGCGCTGCCGGGCTGCCGCGCTGCACGATGCGCCCTTCGTCGAGCACCGCCACCTCGTCCACCAGGCCGGCGAGCGGGCCGAGCTGGTGGGTGATCAGCAGCACCGTGCGGCCGGCCATGGCGCTGGCCAGCGAGTCGTACAGCGCATGGGCGGTAACGGCGTCCAGGCCTTCGGTGGGTTCGTCCAGCAGCAGGATTGGGACGTCCTTGAGCAATGCGCGCGCGATCGCGAGGCGACGCGCCTGGCCGCCGGAAAGGCGCGTGCCGGACTCGCCCAGCGGCGTGTCGTAACCCTGCGGCAGGGCCATGATCACCTCGTGTACGCGGGCGGCGCGGCAGGCGGCTTCGATCGCTTCCGCGTCGGCGTCCGGTCGGGCCAGCAGCAGGTTGTCCAGCACGCTGCCGTTGAACAGGTAGGCGTCCTGCGAGACCACTGCGATGTGGCGGCGGGCATCGTCCGGTGCGTAGTCGCCGAGCGGATGGCCGCCGAGCAGGATCCGGCCCTCCTGGTGATCCCAGAAGCGCGCCAGCAACTGCAGCACGCTGCTCTTGCCCGCGCCGCTGGCGCCAACCAGGGCAGTGCGCGAGCCGGGAGCGAGCGAGAGATCGAAGCCGTCCAGCACCCATGGCAGCGACGCGTCGTAACGGAAGCGCACGCCATCGAACACCACGCCCGCATCGACCGGAACCGGCGACTCGCCCACCGGCGAGCTGACGGCCGGATCGGCATCGACCACGGCAAAGATGCGTCGCGCCGCCGCCAGTTGCTCGCCGAGCATCTGGAACGCCAGCGGCAACGGCGTCACCGCCTCGAACGCGGCCATGGCGAACAGCGCCAGCATCGCCAGTTGCGCCGGGGCAATCGCACCTCGCGCCACCGCCGGGGCGACCGCGATCACCGCCCACCACAGCGCGAGGTTGGCGCACAGGCCGACCGCGCCCGCAGCCAGGCCGGAGAGTCCGCTCAGCGTGCGCTGATCGTCCAGCAGCGTCTCCGACTGCGCCTGCACGCGGGCGTGCCAGCGCGCCTGCGCCCCGTACACGCGCAGCTCGGCGTCGCCGCCCAGGGCGTCGGCCACGGTATTGCGCAGCGCCGCGCGCGTCTGCACCGCGCGGGCGCCGGCAGCCGCACCGCGCCGCTGCAGCCAGCGCGGCAGCCACACGCCGGCCACGCTCAGCAGCAGCGCCGTGCCCAGCGCCACCGGCACGCTGAAGAGCGCCATCACGGCGAGGATCACCACGCTGGCCAGCGCCGCCACCACCAGCGGCACGAACAGCCGCAGGTAGACCTGGTTGAGCGTGTCGATATCGGCCTGGATGCGCGAGAGCAGGTCGGTCGCGCGCAGCGTCTGCAGTCGCGCCGGGGCCAGCGGCTCCAGCCGTTCGTAGAACCACACGCGCAGCTGCGCCAGCAGTCGGAAGGTCGCCTCGTGGGTGACCAGCCGCTCCAGGTATCGCCCGCCGGTGCGCACGAGCGCGAACGCGCGGATCAGCGCCGCCGGCGTGAAGAAGTTGAAGACCACGCCGGCCGCACCGGCCAGCGCCATCGAGGCGATGAAGTGGCCCGACACCGCCAGCAGGCCGACGTTGGCGAGCAGGGCGGCAAGGGCAAGCAAGCTGCCGCCGACCATCCAGCCGGCGTAGGGCCGGAACAAGACGGCCAGGCGGCGCAGGTCGTCGCGGCCCTGCGTGGAGGGGGCGCGCCGCTTCATGCCGGCACCTGCACGGCGGCAAGCAGGTGGGCAAAGGGCCCGGAGCTTGCGCGCAGCTGCGTCATCGGCCCCTGTTCGACCACGCGGCCGGCATCCATCACCACCACGTGCTCGGCCAGGTTCAGCGCGTGTAGCCGGTGGGTCACCAGCAGCACGGTGCGGCCGCGGGCGATCCGCGCCAGCGCGGCGAGTACCTCGCGCTGGCTGTGCGCGTCCAGGTGGGCGGTGGGTTCGTCCAGCAGCAGCACCGGGGCATCCTTGAGCAGCGCCCGTGCCAGCGCCAGGCGCTGGATCTGGCCACCGGAGAGGCCCACGCCGCGCTCGCCCAGCGGCGTGTCGTAGCCCTGCGGTAGCGCTTCGATGAAGGTATCCGCGCCGACCGCGCGCGCCGCTTCGCGTAGCGCGTCGAGATCGGCATCCGGACGGCCCAGGCGCAGGTTGTCTGCGATACTGCCCTCGAACACGTGCGCGCGCTGCGGTACCCAGGCCACGCCGCGCAGCCAGGCGTCGTCGCCGAGGTCGGCGAGGTCGACGTCGTCGAGCCGGATCGCGTCCGCCGTCGGCGCGATGAAGCGCAGCAGCAGATGGAGCAGGGTGCTCTTGCCCGCGCCGCTGGCGCCGACCACGGCGGTTACGCAGCCGGCCGGCGCGGTGAAGCTGCAGCGGTCCAGCGCCACGGTGCCGTCGGGGTAGGTGAAGCTGAGTTCGCGAAACGCCAGTGTGGGTGCGTTCGTAGGCGCCGCCATGCTGCCGGTGCGAGGGGCCGGCGCCGGTTCGGCGAGGATCTGCACCATGCGCTCGGCCGCGCCGATCGCCTCCATGCGCAGGTGATAGACCGCGCCCATGTTGCGCAGCGGCGCGTAGAACTCCGGCGCCAGCAACAGCGCGAACAGGCCCGGCAGGAACGCCAGCTCACCCCACATCAGTCGGAAGCCCACCATCACCGCCACCACCGCGATGCTGACGGTGGCCAGGAATTCCAGCACCACCGAAGACAGGAAGGCGACCCGCAGCACCTGCATGGTGCTGCGCCGGTAGTCGTCCGACACCTGCGCCACCACCGCCGCCTCGCGCTGGCTGGCGCCGAGCAGCTTGAGTGTGGTCAGGCCCTGCAAGGTATCCAGGAAGCGCGCACTGAGAAACGCCAGCACGCGCCACTGCTTCTGGTTGAGCTCCTCGGTGCCCTTGCCGATCATCCACATGAAGAACGGGATCAGCGGCGCGCTCACCAGCATCACCAGGGCCGACACCCAGTCGGCCGGCAGCACCGCGACCGCGATCACCAGCGGCGCCAGCGCGGTCATGCGCATCGTGGGCAGGTAGCGCGCGTAGTAACCCTCCAGCGCCTCCACCCCGCCCACCACACTGTTCACCAGGTCGCCGCGCGCCTGTCCCTGCAGCCAGGCCGGGCCGAGCCGTTGCAGGTGGCCCAGCAGATCCGCGCGCATGGTGCGCCGTATGCTGGCACCGGCCTGGAACGCCACGCGCTCAGCCACACGGGAGAGCACGAAACGCGCCACGAATACCGGCACCAGCGCCGCCAGCGCCCAGGCGATCCGCCGCAGCGGCGCCCCATGCATCACGCCGGCGGCGATCGCCCACGCCACCAGCCAGGCCTGCAGCACCAGCAACACGCCGTTGAGCAGGCCGAGCAGCATCGATCGCCGCAGCGGTGCGCGCACCTGCGGCAGGAAGCTCTTGAGCCAGCTTTCGGGACGCGGCAGATTGGGGGCGGCAGACACGCTTCGGGCACCATCGGCAACGGGGGCGGGGAGCGTCGCGCCAGGCACGCGAGCCGCCGCAGGATATCAGCGGCGCCTGCTCAGCCGCTGCGGCGTGCGGGCGCAGCAGCACGCCGCCAGCGCATCAGCGCCAGCCAGCCCACCGCTACGGCCAACATCGCCGCCATCGCCAGCACGGTGTGGGCGTCCGGCACGGCCAGCCCCATCACCCGGCGCAGGAACGGGATCGCGATGACCGCCGCCAGCATCACCAGCACCGCAGCCAGCATGCGGCCCACCCACGGGTTGCGCGCGGCACCGGGCGACCCGTGCCGGTTGGCCAGGGTGAGCGCGAACACGCCGCCCACCAGCGCCGCGAATACCGCTGTGCGCGCCTGTGCCACGCCGCCGCCCTGGCCGAGCAGCAGGCCGTAGCCGGCCAGCAGCACCGCCGCCACACCCAGGCCCTGCAGCACGCCGCGGGCGAGGTTGCGCCAGGCGAACGGTGAGGCGTGTGGGCGACGAGGCGGACGTCGCATCAGGTCGTCCGCGGCCGGCTCGGCCTCGAACACCACCGAGCAGGCCGGGTCGATCAGCAGCTCCAGCAGCATGATGTTCACCGGCATCATCACCAGCGGCCAATGCGCCAGCGTGGGCACCAGCGCCAGCGCGATCACCGGCACGTGCACCGCGAACACGAAGCGCGTCGCACGGGTGATGTTGGCGTAGATGCGCCGACCCTGGCGGATCGCCGCCACGATGCTGGCGAAGCTGTCGTCCAGCAGCACCAGCGCGGCGGCCTCGCGCGCCACGTCGGTGCCGCGCTCGCCCATCGCGATGCCGACGTCGGCGGCCTTCAGCGCGGGGGCGTCGTTGACGCCGTCGCCGGTCATCGCCACCACGCGGTCGCCGTGGCGCAACTGCTGCACCAGGCGCAGCTTCTGCACCGGCTGGACGCGCGCGCAGATGTCGACGGTGTCCAGTCGCGCGCGCAGCGAGGGATCGTCCAGCGCGTCGATCTCGGCGCCGGTCAGCACATGCGGCTCACCGTTCAGGCCCACCATGCCCGCAATGGCCCGCGCCGTGGCCGGGTGGTCGCCGGTGAGCATGATCACGCGCACGCCGGCGGCGCGGCACTCGGCCAGCGCGGCCGGCACATCCGATCGCGGCGGGTCGATCAGCCCAACCAAGCCGAGGAAGGCGAAGTCGAAATCGTGCTGGCTGGTGGGCCATGCGCCGCCACGCCAGGTGCCGCGCGCCACGCCCAGCACTCGCAGCCCGCGCTCGGCCATCGCCTGCACCTGCGCATGGATCGCCGCGCGCGCCGGGCCGGGCAGGTGGCACAGGTCGGCCACGGCTTCGGGCGCGCCTTTGGTGGCGAGCAGGTGACAGTCCGGCGCGTCGTGTGGATAGACCCGCGTCATGGCGAGGATGTCCGGCGAGAGGGCGTACTCGGTTTCCACCTGCAACTCGGCGTGCAGATGTTCGGTGCCTTCGAGCCAGCACTGGCCGGTGTCCTGGATGGCCCGTTCCATCGGGTCGAACGGGTCGGGCGGCGTGGCCAGCACGGCGAACTCAAGCAGGGCGTGGAAGTGTTCGGGCAGCGTGGGGGCATCCATCGAGCTGAAGTGCTGGCCGTCGACGGCCAGCTCGGCCACTCGCATGCGGTTCTGGGTGAGCGTGCCGGTCTTGTCCACCGCCAGCACCGAGATGGCGCCGAGCGTTTCCACCGCGTCCATGCGTCGGGTGAGCACGTTCTGCCGAGCGATGCGCCACGCACCGAGCGCCAGGAACACGGTGAGGATCACCGGGATCTCTTCCGGCAGTACCGCCATGCTCAACGCCACGCCGGCCAGCACGCTTTCCAGCAGGCCGTGGTGGTCCCACAGCCAGGCAAGCAGGCAGTACGCCGCGGCCAGCGACAGTCCGCTGACGGTGAGCAGGCGGATCAAGCGGCGCGACGAACGCTGCAGCCCCGATACCGCCTCGCGGGTACCGGCCAGCGACTGGCCGATCGCGCCGACCGCGGTGCTGCTGCCGGTGGCGAACACCTCCGCCACGCCCAGGCCGCGCGTCACCACCGAACTGGCCGACAACGTGCCGGCCGCCTCGCCGGGCAGCTTGCTCACCGGCACCGCCTCGCCGGTGAGCAGCGACTCGTCCACGTCGAGCTGGCCTTCGAGCAGATGCGCATCGGCGGCGATGCGGTCGCCTTCATGCAGTACCAGCAAATCGCCGACCACCACCTCTACGCCGGGCACGCGCAGCTCCGTGCCGTCACGGATCACCAGCGCGCGAGGCGCGGACAGCTCGCGCAGCGCCTCCAGCGCGCGCTGCGTCTTGCGCTCCTGCGCCAGCGTGATGCCGATGACGAACAGCACCGAAGCGAGCAGGAACAGCGCCTCGGCGCGATCGCCCAGTGCCAGGTAGATGCCGCCGGCGACCAGCAGCATCAGGAACATCGGTTCGGCCAGCACGCCCAGCGCGATGCGCGCCAGCGATTTGCGCTCTCCGCCGGGCAGCACGTTGGGTCCATGCGCGGCGAGGCGGCGTGCGGCTTCGTCGCGGCTCAGGCCGGTTCGCTTGGCGATTGCATCATCGACCGGCGAGGGGGACGCCATGCCCGGCTCCGTGGAGGATCGCGCCGGCCCGCTGCCGGCATGCATCGGTGCATCATCCACCCGCAGCGCTCAGTGGCACACCAGCACCGGCACGTTCGACTTCAGCAGCACCTTGTGCGTCTCGCTGCCGAGCAGCAGCCGATTGAGCCCGCGCCAGCCATGCGAGGCCATCACGATCAGGTCGCAGTGCTTGTCGGTGGCCGTCTGCGCGATGGCCTGGTGCGGGCGGTCGTCCAGCACGTAGCTGGTGTCGCAAGTCACGCCGGCCTTGGCCGCCAGGTCGCGGATGTCGGCGAGGTAGCGCTCGGCGCGGGCGATCGATTCCTGCGTGTAGGTGAGCTCGGTGGCCGCCAGCATTTCGGCCATGTACGACACGGTATGAAACGGCGGCACCACATGCAGGGCGTGGATGCGCGCGTGGCAGGTACGCGCCAGCTCGATGGCCGTCGTGGCCGCACGGACCGACAGCTCGGAACCGTCGGTGGGAACCAGCAGATGCTTGAACATGGTCGACTCCCGCAAGACATTGGCAAGTAGTCCAAGCGTGGAGCGCGCGCGCCGAGGGCGCCTTGATGGACGTCAAGCCGGAGGCGCCTCGGTTTGTCTATGATCTTTCCTGATCGCCAGGAGTCGTTCGTGCCGCCATCCGATTCCGCTTCGTCCGAGCGCCCGGCGTCGCTGTCGCGACGACTGGGCGCGGGCCTGATCGCCGGCGCGGCGGACGACGATCCCAGCGGCATCGCCACGTATTCGCAGGCCGGTGCCCAGTTCGGACTGGCGCCGTTATGGTCGCTGTATCTCACGCTGCCGCTGATGATCGGCATCCAGATGGTCAGCGCCGAGGTGGGGCGAGTGACCGGGCGAGGGCTGGCGGCCAACATGCGACGGCACTTCCCGCGCTGGCTGACGGCGGTGCTGGTGGGGCTGCTGCTGGGCGCCAACGTGTTCAACCTGGCCGCCGACATCGGCGCGATCGGCGAGGCGGCGGCGATGCTGCTCGGCGGCACGCCCGCGGCGTACGCACTGGGGCTGTCGCTGCTGTCAATGACGCTGGAGGTGGCGGTGCCGTTTCCGCGCTACGCGCCGGTGCTGCGCCTGCTCACCCTGAGCCTGTTCGCCTACGTGCTTACCGCGATGGTGGTCGATGTGCCTTGGCGCGCGGTGGTGGCCGCGATGGTCTGGCCGCACTGGGTGCCGGATCGCGGCTATCTGCTGATGCTGGTGGCGATCTTCGGCACCACGATCAGCCCCTACGTGTTCTTCTGGCAAGCCTCGCAGGAGGTCGAGGAAGAACTCGCCGCCGGGCAGCCGCCGCTGCGCGAGATGCCGCTCGCCGCGCCCGGTGCGTTCGGCCGCATCCGCTTCGATACGGCGGTGGGCATGGTGTATTCCAACGCTGTGGCGTTCTTCATCATGCTCACCGCGGCCGTGGTGCTGCATCCGCATGGCGTCACCGACATCCAGAGCTCGGCCGACGCGGCCCGCGCGCTGCGTCCGCTGGCCGGGCCGTTCGCGGGCGCAGTCTTCGCGCTGGGCATCCTCGGCACCGGCCTGCTGGCGCTGCCGGTGCTGGCCGGCTCGGCGGCGTATGCCGTGGCCGAGGTGTTCGACTGGTCCGAGGGGCTGGGGCGCCGCCCGGGCGAGGCGCGGCTGTTCTACCTGATCCTGGTGGGGGCGATGCTGCTGGGCCTGCTGCTCAGCCGCTCGTCGATCAACCCAATCCGCATGCTGTTCTGGTCGGCGGTGCTCAACGGGGTGATCGCGGTGCCGCTGATGGCCGGGATCATGGCGATGGCCTCGCGGCGTTCGGTAATGGGCGACCTGGTGATTTCCCGCCCGCTGCGCTGGCTGGGCTGGCTGGCGACGCTGGCGATGGCCGCGGTGGTGGTGGCGATGCTGCCGTTCTGGCGCTGAGCGGCATCGGGCTTGACGTCGGTCAAGGCGCGACCGGCGGTACGCAGCACAATCGCACCGACACCCGACGCCAAGCGAGGACCGCCATGCTCGATCTCATCATCAACGTCGAACGGATGGACGACGATGCCTCCGCCAACGTCGTTGGCATGGCCACGGCGCATCGGCTGGGCGCCTTCGTCACCGGCATGCACGTGGTGGCGGTGTATCCGCCGATCATGACCATGCCCGAGGCGATGGCCCTGCTCGATACCGAAGAGCGCGCCGCGCAGGCGCATGCCGGCTGGTGGCGCAGCCTGTGCGAACGCTACGGCGTGCAGGGCGAGTGGGAGGTGCTGCGCGGCAGTTACGTGCCGATCCTGGCCAAGCGTTCGCGCCTGGCGCAGTTCATCGTGACCGACCTGCCGGTGAAGAACCCCGATTCACCGATCGGCTTCGACAACATCACCCGCACCCTGTTCGGCGATGCGGCGCCGATGCTGCTGGTGCCGGAAACCTGGCAGGGCCCGGCCACGCTCGAACGCGTGCTGATCGCCTGGAACGGCTCGGGCGAGGCCGCCGATGCGGTGAAGGCGGCGCTGCCGCTGCTGCAGCGGGCCAGCAAGGTGCGCGTGCTCGATGGCGAGCGCACCGGCCTGCCGGGACTGGCGCCACCGGCCTTGCCGCTGCGCGCCTGGCTGGCCCGGCAGGGTGTGACGGTGGAGTGGGAGCGCTTCGACGATTCGCCCCATACCGGCAAGGCGCTGCTCGACGAAGCCCGCGCGATGGATGCCGACCTGCTGGTGATGGGTGCGTGGGGCCGTTCGCGACTCAGCGAACTGGTACTTGGCGGGGCCACGCGCCACGTGCTCGACCACACCCATCTGCCGCTGCTGATGGCGCACTGAGCGCCATTGCCATCAGGGGCTGAGCGCGGCGCGCGTGCTGGTTCGGCCACCGCCGCCGTTGAGGCTGGCGGTGACGCTGGTGCCGCAGTCACCCAGCGTGGCGGCGTGGCTCAGCCAGCGCTGGTCTGGATAGTAGGCGAATACCACCGAACGCTCGCGGATCGCGTCGATCAGTTTGTGCGCCACGCCGGCGCGCACCGCCGGACAGCCCCAGCTGCGACCGATCCGTCCCTGCGTCTTGGCGAACGCCGGGCTCACGTAGTTGGCGCCGTGGATCACGATGGCGCGGCTCTCGGCGTTGTCGTTGAAGCCGTCGTCCAGGCCCTTCAGCCGCAACGAGTAGCCATTGTGACCCTGGTAGGTGCCGTCGGTGACGAAGGTGCCGAGGCTGGACATCAGGCTGCCCGGCACATTGGAAAAACGTTCGGTGAGGTTGTCGCCACTGTTGCGCCCGTGCGCCACCCACTCCTTGAACAACAGGGTGCGCTGGTTCACGTCGAACACCCACAGGCGGGGCTCGGTGGACGGGCGCGAGTAGTCGATCACGCTGAGCGTGCGCGTCGGCATCGCCTTCTGCACGCATTGCAGCGCGCGGGTCGCCAGGGCGATCACCTTGGGGTCGGCCGCCGGTGCCGCGCGGGACAGCGCGGCGGCCAGGTCACCGGCGCTCGGGGGCGGCGGGGCCGCGGCACGGCCAGCCAGCGGCAGCATGAAGAGCAGGGACACAACGGGGAGCACGCGACGCACCAGGGTGCGAGGGGCGAGGATCGACATCGGGGATGACCGCAGACGGCAGAGACGAACGGCAGTCTGTCCGGCGCAAGCTGAACGATTTGTCAGGGAAAACTGAACACAGTCAGCGGCTTCCGTGATTCGTGACCGGCTTCGCGCCTGGGCCGGGGCCGCTGGCCGGCTCCGATTCGAGCAGCTTGGCATAGGGCGGTCCGGCAGGATTGCCGTAGCCGGGGAGGTCGGTCACCAGCACCGTGGAGCCTGGCACCAGGGCCCGCTGCAGGCGGGCGCCGAACGCCTCCGGAACATGCAGGTGGCTGGCCATCTCGCCAGGTTCGGGCGCCGCGCCATCTCCCAAAATGCGGTAGGCCGACCAGTTCGGCAGTTTCGCGCCGAACGCGGCCTCGGGCGCGCCGAGGCGGGTGCCGGTCATCACGTAAAGCACAATGCCGGAGGGGGCCGGATCGGCCACCTGGACGAGTGGCGAGCTGTCCACCAGCAGTCCGCCGCGAAGCACATAGACGGCGCGGTCGGAGGTGCTCACCACCACGCTGACCGGCGTCGCCTCCACGTTGGACGGCGCGATGGCGGGCGACGTGGTGCCGGAGGCGTCCGGCACTGCCACCGTGGCGGGCGACATCGGCGCACCGCTCAGGTCGATCGGCGCCACCGCAGCCGGGTGGGCGATGCGTTCGGGCGAGATGCGCGCGTCGGCCACCACCACAATGCCGCCGCGCTGGGTGATCGCGAACAGTTTCTCGGCGAAGGCCTGGGGCAGGCGCACGCAGCCGTGCGAGGCCGGATGGCCGGGCAGGGTGCCGCCGTGCAGGGCGATGCCGTCCCAGGTGAGCCGCTGCATGTACGGCATCGGTGCGTCGTCGTAGAGATTGGAGCGGTGCTCGCGCTCCTTCTGCAGGATGCTGTACACCCCCGGCGGTGTCTCGTAGCCGGGCTTGCCCGAGCTGATCGGCCCGACGCCGATCGCCACGCCGTTGCGGTACACGTAGATGTTCTGCTCGTCCAGGCTCACCACGACCACCACCGGGCCGTTGGGCGCGATCTCCGGGTGCCAGAAGAAGCGCGTGCTGCCGGCCGCGCGGATCGCGCCGAGCGAGAGCGTTGCCAGCACCGCGCAGAGGATCAGGACAGGCAGGTGGCGGAATGCAGGGCGCCGGAATCGGGACATGGGTACAACGCGCTCAGGTATAGCTGCGGTCGAGCAGGGGCTCGACCATCATGGCCTCGGCCAGTCGCCCCAGCAACTCGTTGAGCGCAACCAGCACGTCGTCCGCGCTGACCAACCCGACCAGGCGGCCATCGCCGTCCACCAGCGGCAGCCGGCGCACGCCGCTGCCGCGCAGGATGCCCACCACCTCGGCCAGCGTCGCGTCCGCGGGACACACGGCCAGCGGTGCGGACATCACCTCGCCCAGCGTGGTGATGTCGAGATCGCGCGCCGCGGCGATGGCCTCGGTAACCAGGTCTCGGTCGGTGACCATGCCCACCGGCACCGGCCCGGAAGGCAGCTCGCGCGACACCACCAGGCACCCCACCTGCTGGCGGCGCATCAGGCTGGCCGCGTCGCGCACGCTGAGCGTGGCGGGAGCGTGGATGACGCGGGCGATTCCGATGTCCGAGGCGCGCATGGCGGTGATTCCCGCTGTGACGGATCCAGCCTAGGCGCCACCGCGGCCAGCAGGTTGACGACGGTCAATCCGTCCGCACGCGGCCGGCCCGCAGGGCCAGCACGGTCATCGACAGCACGCTGCCCAGCGCGGCCAGCGCCATGTCCTGCTGGGCGTCCCAGGGATCGCCCTGGGTGCCGAGGTAGGCCGTGCCCAGCTCGCCGCCGAAGCGCAGCGCGGCCAGCCATTCCACCAGCTCGTACACCACCGAGTGGGACATCACGAAACACACAGGCAGGATCCAGCGCCAGATGCCGCGCGGCGGCGCCCGATGCGCGAACAGCTCTATCGCCATGGGCGTCACCAGCATGCCATAGAGGAAATGCACCGCCCGGTCGAAGTGATTTCGATGCAGCCCCAGCAGCCCATTGAGCGAATGGCCGGTGAGCCAGGCGAACGCCTCGTCGTAGGGCACCTCCGAATAGGTGTAGTGCGCGCCCACCTCGTGCAGCAGCAGGAAGACGAACAGCGCCAGGTAGGCGCTGCGCGAGAAGGCCAGCCGCCGCCAGCCGATCACCAGCAGCGGCGCGGCCACCAGCACGACGATGTTTTCCAGCAGCCAGTCCTGGCGGTAGCGCGGCGCGATGCCGAGTGCCGCAGTGGCCAGCGCGAACAGCGCCAGCAGGATCAGCCCAAAACGGGCCGACGCGCCGTGGCTCCCCTGATCCATGCCCCCTCCCTTGCTTGTCGCCCTGGCAGGCGCCGGCAGCGGCCAGTCTGGCACGCGGCGCCGATGCCGGGCGTATGATCGCCGACACAGCGCGGGCCGGACGCCCACGGCCGGGTTCAAGTGCCACCGGAGAATGACGATAAGCCGGATTGCGGCAGAGGCGGATGCTTCGCATGCAATCGATGAGCGCGGCGATCGATGGCGGCGATGGACACCGATGGGGACAGGGCGACGAGGCATCAGCAGGCACGCATGGCGGTCGACGTGGAATCCGGCGAACAGGAAGCGGGGATGAGCGGCCCGGTGGGAGCTGCCGGCGGGCCTCTGCGGGCGGCGCATGTCGAGCTGCGTTCGCGCTTCTACCAGAGCGTCGCCGAAACCCTCACCTTGCTGCACACCGCGCCCGGCTACGACCGTCGCCTGGCGGTGGTCGAGATCGCGCGCATCCTCGCCGCCACCATGAGCCTGCCGCTGGTGTGGATCGGCCGCCGTGCCCCGAATGAGGTGGTGGTGCAGGTGCTGGCCGCGGCCGGGCCGCAGTCCGATTACGCTGCCGAACTGCACCTGAGCAACCGCGCCGACGATGCCGGTGGCAGCGGCCCGGTGGGCATCGCGCTGCGCGAGCATCGGGCGCAGGCGGTATCCATCGATGCACCCATGTTCGCGCCCTGGCGTGCCGCGGCTGCGCAGCATGGTTTCAGTTCCTGCATTGCTGCCGCAGCGGATACCCGCGATGGTGGCCAGCTGACCCTCGCCGTATATGCCGGCGGCTCGGCCGATCTCAGCGAAGACCTGCTGGACTGGGCGCAGCGACTGGCCGACGAGCTGGCGCGCTTCTGGGATCACCAGGCGCTGGTGGAACGAAGCGCCCGCATGAGCCGTTACCGGGATGCGCAGCGCACGATCCAGCGCGCGCTGCTCGACCAGCCCGATCCCGACGCGGTGTACCGCACGCTGGCGCAAGCGCTGGTGGAGATTGCCGGTGCCGCCGCGGTGGACGTGCACATCCTCGATACACAGACCACGCAACTGCGCCGTGCCGCCCTGGTCGGGCCGATCGCGGCGGCGCTGCAGCCACTGTCGCCCTCGCTGCGGCAGGCCGATGGCAGCGGGTTGACGGTGCCGATGCTGGCGCTGCAGTCGCGCGAGCGCCAGGTCCGGGTGCGGCCGCGCGAGCGCCGGGACATGTCGCCGATCTGGCAGCACGAGCCACTGGCCCAGATGGGCGCGATGGGCTGCTGGCCGATCATGCCCCTCACCGGTGGCGCTGCGGCACGTCCGGACCCGCTGGGGGTGTTCGTGATCGTGACGCGCGAGGAAGACGCGCTCGACGAGGAAATGTGCCGCCTGCTCGACGAGCTGGCCGATGCTACCGGGCTGGCGCTGAGCCAGCACGAGCGTCGGCGGATGCTGTCCGAGGAGCAGCAGCGCCAGACCTATCTGGCCCTGCACGATGCGCTTACCGGGCTGCCCAATCGCCGTGCGCTGGACATGCACCTGGAGTGCGCGATCGCTCGCGCCGAGCGCAACGAACGGCTGGTCGCCGCTGGCATGCTGGACCTGGATGACCTCAAGCCGATCAACGACCGCCACGGCCATGCGGTGGGCGATCGTCTGCTGGTGGAAGTGGCGCAGCGACTGCAACGCGCGCTGCGCCCGGAGGACTACGTGGCACGCCTGGGCGGCGACGAATTCGTGCTGGTCTGCGAAGGCCTGCACGACGAGGGCGAGCTGGAGCCGCTGCTGGAGCGGGTGTGGCAGCGCCTGCGCGAGCCGCTGGAGATCGATGGCGCCACCTTCCACCTGGCGGCCAGTCTCGGCATTGCCCTGTTTCCCGACCATGCCAAGGGCAGCGGCGAACAGCTGCTGCGCCGCGCCGACCAGGCGATGTACCAGGTGAAGGCGCGCAAGCGCCAGCGCGAGCGGTGGTGGTCCACGCCACTGATCGCCGCCGAACCGCCGACGCCGGAAGATGACGGCCGCAACCAACCGCCGTACGGGCTCTCGGCAGCCGCGGTGCTGCAGCCCTGGTGCGAGACGGTGGCGCCGCGCCTGCCGGCGCTGATCACCGCGTTCCACGCCGAACTGATGGCGCACGAAGGCATCGCCCGCCTGCTCGACGTGCTGCCGGACGCCGACCGCGAACAACTGAGCTCACGTTTCGCGCGTCACCTGCATCTGCTGCTGCAGCCGGAACTGGATATCGATGCTCATCGCGCCCAGGCCGGCCGCGCCGGTCGCTTCCACGCCGCCGCCGGGCTGGAAGAGGTGTGGCTGCTGGAAGGCATCGAGCGCCTGCGCGATCTGATCGCCGCGATGCTCGGCGACGCCGCGGCGCGGGATCGTCGCCCGCTCAGCATCGTGCTGCAGCGGTTGGGGCTGGAACGCCAGTGGCAGCTGGAAAGCATGCGCGAATTGCAGCGCGCCCGCGTCGCCTTGCTGGCCCGGCTCAACGCGCTGGCGTGGTCGGCCGACGGCTACCTCGAACTGATCCAGGGCGTGGTCGACATGCTCGCCGCGCACGACGAGATCACCTCCTGCGCAGTGGGGCGGCCAGACCACTCCGGTCAGCTCACCTACGAGGCCGTGGGTGGTGAGGCGTTCGCCAATTACCTGCGCGCGTTGGCGCGCGGCGAGGCGGCGCCGATCCGCGTCAATGCCGACAGCCCGCAGGGCGGTGGCCCGACCGGTCGCGCGTGGCGCAGCTCCACCATCCAGCGCTGCCTGCACTACGGTACCGATCCGGTCATGGCGAGCTGGAAGGATCAGGCGCTGGCGATCGGCATCGTGTCCAGCGTGGCGGTGCCGCTGTGCCCGCTGCCGCCGACGCCGGCAGCTGTGCTCACCATCTACAGCGCCTATGCCGGCGGCCTGCAGAGCGAAGACCAGCAGGCCTTCGTCGACCAGCTGAAAAACCTGCTCGACCTGGCGCTGGCGCGGCTGGCGCCGCCGCGACCCGGCACGGCGCTGCTGCCGTTCTTCGTGCGCGAGCGCTGGCGTGCCTTGATCGCCACCGACGCCCTGCAGGTGCACTACCAGCCGGTGGTGCGGCTGAGCGACGGTCGCGTCACCGAGCTCGAGGCGCTGGCACGCGTGCGCGACAGCGACGGCCAGCTGCTGATGCCGGGACGGTTTCTGCCGGCGCTCGGCGACGATGACCTGGTGGTGCTGTTTCGCCACGTGCTGGCCCAGGCCACCGCCGGACGCGAGCAACTGGCCGACGCGGGCCACGCGCTGGACTTGTCGGTGAATGCCCCGGCGGCCGCCTTGCAGGATCCGCGGTACGCCGAAGCCGCCGCCGAGGTGCTGGCGGCCACCCCCTGCCGCGCCGAATCGCTGCTGTTCGAAATACTCGAATCGCCCCTGGGCATGGAGCACGATGACACCCAGGCGATGGCCGGCATGCGTGCGTTCAAGGCGCTGGGCGTGCGGCTGGTGGAAGACGATCTCGGCGCCGGCTACAGCTCGCTGATCCGTCTGCGCCAATGGCCGTTCGATCGCGTGAAGATCGATCAGGCGATCGTGATGCAGGTGGTGGACGACCCGTTGCGGACGCTGCGCTTCATCCGCCAGCTGATCCGGCTCGGCCACGATCTGGACCTGGAAGTGGTGGTGGAAGGCCTGGAAACCCCGGGTCTGATCGAGGCGGCCTTGCTGCTCGGCGCCGACATGGGGCAGGGCTATGCCCTGGCGCGGCCGATGCCGCTGGAGGAACTGCCCGCATGGCTGCGCGACTACCATAGCGGCTGGGGCTCCACGGCTCCGGACACGGCGCTGGGCGCGCTGGCCGGTACCTTGCTGTGGGAAGAACACCTGCACTCGGTGCCCGCCGAGCCGGCGTTCTGGCGCCAGCATGCCGATGCGCCTTGCCCGGCCGGTCGCTATCTCCAGCGCGGCCAGCAGCGCTGGCCGGCCTTGCATGAAGCGCACGAGGCCATGCACGCCGCAGCGCTGGCCGGCCCGCACGATGCCGGCTACCGGCACGCGCGCGAGGGCTTCCTCACGCTGTTGATCGAGCAGATGCGAGCCGAGGAGCGCAGCCAGGACGTGGCTGCCTGAGCCGGTCGAGAGCCGGTGGCGTCCGCCGCAACGAAAGAAGCCACCGCAAGGGTGGCTTCTTTCGTGAATCTAGAGTGGTGGGCGGTACAAGGATCGAACTTGTGACACCTGCCGTGTGAAGGCAGTGCTCTACCGCTGAGCTAACCGCCCGCCGAGAGCGCGCAAATATACGGGGAGTCCGTGCGGTGGTCAACCGGGCGGCCACACTTTTTATCGGCGGCGGGTAGGGCGGCGCGCGATGGATTGCTAGACTGGCGCGCTTTCCACCCCGGACTTGCCCCGATGGACCTGTTCCAGCACGAACTGCATCGCATCCTCGCCGCCCTGCAGGGCTTCGAACTCACCCCGTGGAAGGCGGTGGGTCTGCTGGGCTCGCTGATGTTCACCAGCCGCTGGTTCGTGCAGATGTACTACACCCGCAAGCTCAAGCGGGTGGTGATGCCGCTGGCGTTCTGGTGGCTGTCGGTGTGCGGCAGCGCGTTGCTACTGGCGTATTTCATCGTGGGCAAGAACGACTCGGTGGGCATCCTCTCCAACTTCTTCCCGGCCTTCGTGTCGGTCTACAACCTGGTGGTGCACATGCGTGATGTGAAGCGCCGCCAGATGGTCGAGAGCGAGGTCTGAGCCCGCTCGCCCGGCCGGCGGATCAGTCCGGGTCGTAGTCCAGGATCGGCGCCAGCCAGCGTTCGGCTTCCTCGCGGGTCCAGCCCTTGCGCCGGGCGTAGTCGTCCACCTGCTCGCGGGTGACCCGGCCGACCACGAAGTACTGGCTGTCCGGGTGTGCGAAGTACCAGCCGGACACCGCCGCGGCAGGGGTCATCGCGAAGCCCTCGGTAAGGTTCATGCCGGCGTTCGCCGGCGCGTCGAGCAGGGCGAACAGCGTGGCCTTCTCGGTGTGGTCGGGGCAGGCGGGGTAGCCGGGGGCGGGGCGGATGCCGCGGTAGCCCTCCGCAATCAGAGTGTCGTTGTCCAGCGCCTCGTCGGGTGCGTAGCCCCAGAACTCGCGGCGCACGCGCTCGTGCATGCGTTCGGCGAACGCTTCGGCCAGGCGGTCGGCCAGCGCCTTGAGCAGGATCGCCGAGTAGTCGTCGTGCGCCGCCTCGAAGCGGGCCACGTGCTGCTCGATGCCGATGCCGGCGGTGACCGCGAAGCCGCCGATCCAGTCGGGCTTGTCGCTGTCCTTCGGCGCGATGAAGTCGCTCAGGCAGAAGTCGGGGCGCTCGGCCGGCTTGTCCGCCTGCTGGCGCAGGTGGTGCAGCGTCGTGCCCTTTGCGCTGCCTTCGAGGACGATGTCGTCGCCGACGCTCGCCGCCGGCCAGAAGCCGATCACGCCGCGGGCGGTCAGCCACTTTTCGGTGATCAGCGTGTCGAGCATCTTCTGTGCGTCGGCGAACAGCTCGGTGGCCTGACTGCCGACGATCTCGTCGGTGAGGATGGCGGGGTAGCGACCGGCCAGTTCCCAGGCGTTGAAGAACGGTGTCCAGTCGATGTACTGGCGCAGTTCGGCGAGATCGTAATTCTTGAACACATGCAGGCCGGGCTGCTTCGGTTGGGCCGGCTGGTAGGCGTCCCAGTCGCAGCTGAAGCGCTGGCCGCGCGCCTTCTCCAGTGACACCAGCTGCTTGCCCGGGCCGCGGTTGCGATGGCGTTCGCGCACATCGGCGTACTCGGCACGCACCTTGTCCATGAACGCGTCCACCAGCTCCTTGCTGAGCAGCGACTGCGCCACGCCGACCGCGCGCGAGGCGTCCTTCACCCACACGGTGGGCGCCTTGTAGTGTGGGTCGATCTTCAGTGCGGTGTGCGCACGCGAGGTGGTGGCGCCGCCGATCAACAGCGGGATCTGGAACTCCTGGCGCTGCATCTCGCGCGCCACCTGGCTCATTTCTTCCAGCGAGGGCGTGATCAGTCCGGACAGTCCGATGATGTCGGCGTTGTGCTCGCGCGCGGCGTCGAGAATCTTCTGCGCCGGCACCATCACGCCCAGGTCGATCACCTCGAAGTTGTTGCAGCGGAGCACCACGCCGACGATGTTCTTGCCGATGTCGTGCACGTCGCCCTTCACCGTGGCCATCACGATGGTGCCGTTGTTCTTGCCGGCGTCGCCGGTGCGCAACTTCTCTTCCTCGATGAAAGGAATGAGGTGGGCGACCGCCTTTTTCATCACGCGGGCGGATTTGACCACCTGCGGCAGGAACATCTTGCCGGCGCCGAAGAGGTCGCCGACCACGTTCATGCCGTCCATCAGCGGGCCCTCGATCACGTCCAGTGGACGGGGCGACAGCTGGCGCGCCTCCTCGGTGTCCTCCACCACGAACTGGTCGATGCCATGCACCAGCGCGTGGCTCAGACGCTCGCGCACCGGCTTCTCGCGCCATGCCAGGGTTTCCACCACCGCCTCGCCCTTCTTGGACTTGAAGCGTTCGGCGATTTCCAGCAGCCGTTCGGTGGCATCGGCGCGGCGGTTGAGCACCACGTCCTCGACGCGCTCGCGCAGTTCCTCGGGAATGTCGTCGTAGATCATCAGCGCGCCGGCGTTGACGATGCCCATGTCCATGCCGGCCTGGATGGCGTGGTACAGGAATACCGAGTGGATCGCCTCGCGCACGGTGTTGTTGCCGCGGAACGAGAACGACACGTTGGACACGCCGCCGGAGACGTGGCTGAGCGGAAAACGTTTCTTCAGCTCGCGGGTCGCCTCGATGAAGTCCACCGCGTAGTTGTTGTGCTCCTCGATGCCGGTGGCGATGGCGAAGATGTTGGGGTCGAAGATGATGTCCTCGGGCGCGAAGTCGAGCTTCTCCGTCAGCAGCGCGTAGGCGCGCGAGCAGATCTCCACCTTGCGCGCGCAGGTATCGGCCTGGCCAACCTCGTCGAACGCCATCACCACTGCCGCGGCGCCGTACTGCTGCACCTTGCGCGCCTGCTCCAGGAAGGCCGCTTCACCCTCCTTCATCGAGATCGAGTTGACGATGCCCTTGCCCTGCAGGCAGCGCAGGCCCGCCTCGATCACCGTCCACTTGGAGGAATCGACCATCACCGGCACGCGGGCGATGTCCGGCTCGGCGGCGATCAGGTTGAGGAAGCGCGTCATCGCCGCCTCGGAGTCGATCAGGCCCTCGTCCATGTTGACGTCGATGATCTGCGCGCCGTTCTCCACCTGCTGGCGCGCCACCTCGATCGCCTCGGCGTAGCGGTCTTCCTTGATCAGCTTCCGAAACTGCGCCGAGCCGGTGACGTTGGTGCGCTCGCCGACGTTGATGAACAGCAGGTCCGGCGTGATGACCAGCGGTTCGAGGCCAGACAGGCGGGTGTAGCGGGGAGTATTCATCGAATAAGAAGGCCGACAGTAGATGTGCCCTCTCCCCTGGCGTAGCCGGGGAAGGGGGCTGGAGTAAGGGGGCGCTCTGATGCCTGGGGGAAGAGGAAAGCCAAGAGCTTCCCCCTCACCCAACCCTCTCCCCCGAGCAAAGCTCGGGGGAGAGGGCTCAAGCGCGCGCTGCCGCGGAGTCCTGCTCCCTCTCTCCTGGCGTAGCCGGGGGAGAGGGCTGGGGTGAGGGGGCGCTCTGACGCCTGGGGGAAGGGGAAAGCCAAGAGCGTCCCCCTCACCCAACCCTCTCCCCCGAGCAAAGCTAGGGGAAGAGGGCTAAAGCGCGCGCTGCCGCGGAGTCCTGCTCCCTCTCCCCTGGCGTAGCCGGGGAAGAGGGCTGGAGTGAGGGGGCGCTCTGATGCTTGGGCGAAGCGACCAGCCAGG
>NZ_JBQCCF010000002.1:0-10301 GCF_051962475.1 Dyella sp. | reverse complement strand
AATTTTTTTTTAACAAATATCCCGTTGGTTTTTTTCGCCCCCGTTGGGGGTTTTTTTTTTTTTTTTTTAACACACCACATCCACTCCTCTTGCCCCCCGGCCCGGGGCTCCTACGGGTGGTTAAAAAAACGCCCCGCGGTGCGGGGCGTTTTGTTCTGCGCAGGGATGGTGAGCGTCAGACTGCTTCCAGCCAGCCCCACTTGTCGCTGGTGCTGCCGTCGAACAGGCCGAAGTACAGCTCCTGCAGGCGGCGGGTGACGCGGCCGGCGGTGCCGTTGCCGATCTGCTTGCCGTCGACCGAGTTGATCGGCGTGATCTCCGCGGCGGTGCCGCACATCAGCAGCTCGTCGCACAGGTACAGGTACTCGCGCGGGATGTCGCGCTCGACCACTTCGATGCCTTCCTCGCGCGCCAGCACCTTGATCGTGTCGCGGGTGATGCCGGTGAGGATCGAGGCGCTGGCCGGGGTGGTGTGCAGCACGCCGTCGAACACCAGGAACAGGTTCTCGCCGGCACCTTCGCTGAGCAGGCCGGTGGAGGCCATCGCGATGCCCTCGCCAAAGCCGAGGCGCCGCGCTTCACGCGCGATCAGCTGGCCGGAGAGATAGTTGCCGCCGGCCTTGGCGCCGGCCGGGATGGTGTTGGGCGCAAAGCGCTGCCAGCTCGACACGCAGGCGGTGATGCCCTTTTCCAGCGCCTCCGGACCGAGGTACGGACCCATCGGCCAGGTCGCCACGGCCACGTCGATCGGGGTTTCGGCGGAGAGGCCGAATCCGCCCAGGCCGCGATAGGCCACCGGGCGCAGATAGGCGGCGGAGAAGCCGTTCTTCTTGATCACCTCGCGGCAGGCCGTGGCAAGCTCGTCTAGCGAGTACGGCAGCACCATGTCGTAGATACGCGCGGACTGGTACAGGCGCTTGAGGTGATCGGTGAGGCGGAAGATCGCCGCGCCATCGGGCGTGGCATAGCTGCGGATACCCTCGAACACCGAGGAGCCGTAGTGCAGCGCATGCGACATCACGTGGGCGGTGGCGTCTTTCCACGGCTTGATCTCGCCGTTCTGCCAGATCCATTCGGGGTACTGCTGCGCCATGACGGTTCTCCGGTTGGGGACCGCCCATGATAACGGGTCGGCTCGCGCGCCACTAATCGGCCGGGCGCAGCCACAGGCAGCCCGACTGCGGCACCAGCGCGAACCGGGTGGAGGTGCTGGCGCCGCTGGCGTCTTCGGGGCCGGTGACCAGGGTGATCGCGGCCGGCGGGCGGGCGTCGTCGATGTCCGTGTCAGACGACTGCGCCTCGGGGCCCAAGGGTCGGCTCGCATCGTAGAGCGCCGCAGCACTAGGGGCGGTCTGCAGCACGCGAACGGGGCTGTCGTCGGCGACATCGAGCAGCGGCTGGCGCATCAACGTTCCCAGCGTGCGGATCTGCTCCACCACGCCGCGTCGGCTGTAGCCGTCCCACAGCATCAGGCCGGCCAGGCGGTTGGGATCGCGAGCGGCGAAGGCGTCCACGATCTGCTGGCGCAGCGCATCCAGCGTGGCGGCGCACAGCTGCGCAGAGCGGTCCTCGTACCGCGGCGGAGCATCCACCGGCGAGGTGGCCGACCCGGCGTTGTCGCCGGGCAGGGCGGGGGTGGCGTCCACGTCGGCACAGACGCGATCGGTAAAGACCAAGCGGCCGGCGTGATCGACGCAGCGATGGATGCCCGCCTCCTGCGCAAGCAGCGGCCGCGGGCCGATCCCTATGGCCAGCCACACCAGCAGCAGGAGGGAAGTCCGACGCATCGTCGCAGCATAGCGCCGCGGCGACGGCGGATCAGTGCAGCAGGTCGAGTATGGCGAGGGTGGGGCGGGCGCGATTCAGCGTGTAGAAGTGCAGGCCTGGCGCGCCGCCCTCGAGCAGGCGTCGGCACAGCCCGGCGACCACCTGTGCGCTGAGTTCGGCGATCGCTTCGGCGTCGTCGCCGTGCGCCTGCATGCGCTTGGCGATCCAGCGCGGGATCTCCGCGCCGCAGGCGTCGGAGAAGCGCTTGAGCTGGCTGAAGTTGCTGATCGGCATGATCCCCGGAACGATCGGTACCGTGACGCCGAGCGCGCGCACGTCGTCGACAAAACGGAAATAGGCATCGGGGTTGAAGAAATACTGCGTGATCGCGCCGTTTGCGCCCGCTTCGACCTTGGCCTGGAAGTGGCGCAGGTCGGCCAGTGCGTCCTCGGCCTGCGGGTGGGTTTCCGGGTAGGCCGCTACCTCGATGTGGAAGTGGTCGCCCGAATGCTCGCGGATGAAGCGCACCAGCTCGGCTGCATAACGGAAGTCGCCGGGCGAGGCCATGCCTGAGGGCAGGTCGCCGCGCAGCGCCACGATCCGGCGATACCCGGCCGCGCGGTAGCCGTCTAGCAGGGCGGCGATCTCGGCGCGCGTGCCGCCCATGCAAGACAGGTGCGGCGCCACCGGGAGGCCATGCTCGCGGTGCAGGCGGGCCACCGTCTCGCCGGTGTAGCTGAGCGTGGAGCCGCCCGCGCCGAACGTCACCGAGGCGTAATCGGGCTGCGCCTTCTTGAGCAACTGCGCCGCGCGATCGAGCTGCGCGCGCTGCTGATCGGTCTTGGGTGGAAAGAATTCAAAGCTGATCGCCGGCATCGCCGCGGTCTCCAGGAAAGGCGGATGGAAGGCCATGGGGCCACAGTATATATCCTTGTGTCGCGATGAAGCGATATATCTAGGCTCGCCAGCTCGGCGAGTGGTGCGTGTCACCCCAGCCGGGCTTTCCACGAGGCATCGCCGGTGGCGAAAGGCCGAAGCCCGACGCCACAAACCGGGACCCTAAGCGGCGTCCCGGCGCGATGCCCGTAGGGCGAGCCCGGCTCAGTCGGCGTCCGGCGCCATCAGGCGATAGCCCGGCGGCAGGGCGGTACTGAACGTGGCCGGATCGATCGGTGTATCCATCGACACGTGCATGGTCTGGCGCAGCTGGCTGCCGTTGCCGCCGATCTCGACCGCGCGCGGCAACGCATCGGCATCGGCCCAGATCACGATGTGCATGCCCTGCACATCGAGCGCCCATCCCGTGGTCGGCCTGCCGTCGATCACCCGGGTGCCCGGCAGCTTGCGCGCTTCGCCCTGGAACCGACGAACCGGCTCCAGCCATGCCAGCGGGTCGCCCGCCTTGCCGGTGGCCGGCAGCGGCATCTGCAACGCGAAGTGGCTGTCGTGCAGCAGGCTGAGCATGCGCTGTTCGCGCACGTTGACGATGACCGAGGTGGCGGTGCCGAAGTCGGTGCGCACGTCGCCCTCCCGGTTCATCCACACCCGGATCGGCGGCATCGCGATGCCTTGCGACTGCTGCTCGATCTGCAGCGTCAGCGTGTGGAAATCGCGCAGGCGCTTCTGTACCGCGTCGAACGCGATGCCGTGCGAGGTGGGCAGCAGGAACAGTGCCAGCATCAGCGCGGCGGTGGCGGTGATCGCCGTCCAGCCGAGCCAGCGGCGCTGCGCCGTGTTCTGGCGTCGGCCGGCCAGGCGCTGCTCGAGCTTGTGCTGGGCGGTATCGGTGGCGGTCGCGGACAGCCCCTCATCGAGGGCGCGCAGGTGGGTGGTCAGTCGGGCAGAGAGGGTCGGGTTCATCACAGCACCTCCGGGGTAGTGGGGTCGGTTTCGCCAAGGCGCGCTTCCAGCGCGCGGACGGCGCGATGCAGGCAGACGCTGACGTGGTTGCTGTTCATGCCGGTGGCGCGGGCGATCTCGGCGATCTCCAGCCCCTGCACGTGGCGCAGGGTGAAGCACTCGGCCTCGCGCGGCTTCAGCCGGCCCAGTGCGTCGCGCAACTGGCGGGAACGTTCGTGCTGGATCGCGCTCTGTTCGGTGCTGTCGAAGGCGGCCGGTGCAGCGGCGCGCCACGACGGCAGGAGCCGCCGCCAACGCTGCGCCCGGCGCAGGCGATCGATCGCCATCCGCGCGGTCAGCGTGACCAGGTAGGCCGGCCAGGAGTCCACCGGTCCGGTCGGCCGTTCGAGCACGCGCAGGAACACATCCTGCTGCAGGTCCTCGGCCTGGCTGGCGTGGCCGAGCACCCGGTAGGCGGCCTGGAAAACCTGCCGTCCATACAGGCGAGCCAGCATGGCGACGTCGGGTGGCGCGTGGTCTGTCATGGGCTCGCCTTCGCTGTCGATCGAAATGGGCATGGACATGTCTCCGTCGGGGGTCACCCGGTAAGACGCGCCAGCCGGCCGATTCTTACAGCGGAGACGGTAGACAAAAAAAGGGGCGCATCGCTGCGCCCCTTCTTCAGCTGCGTGATCAGGCCGATCAGTAGCGGTAGTGCTCCGGCTTGTACGGGCCTTCCTTCGGCACGCCGAGGTAGGCGGCCTGGGCGTCGGTCAGCGTGGTCAGCTTCACACCGATCTTCTCCAGGTGCAGGCGGGCCACTTCCTCATCCAGCTTCTTGGGCAGGATGTAGACCTTCTTCTCGTAGCTGTCCTTCTTCGCCCACAGGTCGATCTGCGCGAGCGTCTGGTTGGAGAACGAGTTGGACATCACGAAGCTCGGATGGCCGGTGGCGCAGCCCAGGTTCACCAAGCGGCCCTCGGCCAGCAGGAAGATCGAGCGGCCGTCCTTGAACGTGTACTTGTCCACCTGCGGCTTGATGTTGAGCGCGGTGACGCCGGGGAACTTCTTCAGCGCATCGACCTGGATCTCGTTGTCGAAGTGGCCGATGTTGCAGACGATGGCCTGGTCCTTCATCTGGCTCAGGTGCTCGATGGTCAGCACGTCCTTGTTGCCGGTGGTGGTGACGTAGATGTCGCCACGGCCCAGCGTGCTCTCCACGGTGTTCACCTCGAAACCTTCCATCGCTGCCTGCAGCGCGTTGATCGGATCGATCTCGGTCACCACCACGCGGGCGCCGTAGGCTCGCAGGCTGTGCGCCGAGCCCTTGCCGACGTCACCGTAGCCGCACACCACGGCCACCTTGCCAGCCAGCATCACGTCCATCGCGCGCTTCAGGCCGTCGGCCAGCGACTCGCGGCAGCCGTACAGGTTGTCGAACTTCGACTTGGTCACCGAGTCGTTGACGTTGATCGCCGGCACCAGCAGTTTGCCGGCCTCCAGCATCTGGTACAGGCGATGCACGCCGGTGGTGGTCTCCTCCGAGACACCCTTCCAGTCGCGCACGACGGTGTGCCAGAAACCCGGACGCTCGCTCGCCACGCGCTTGAGCAGGTTCTTGATCACCTGCTCCTCGTGGCTCTCCGAGGCGGTGTTGACCCAGTCCGAGCCGTTCTCCAGCTCGTAGCCCTTGTGAATCAGCAGCGTCACGTCACCGCCGTCGTCCACCACCAGCTGCGGGCCGAGGAACTTGTCCGCACCCTGGCCGGGGAAGGTCAGCGCGTCGAGCGTGCAGTCCCAGTACTCCTCCAGCGTCTCGCCCTTCCAGGCGAACACCGGGGTGCCTGTGGCGGCGATCGCGGCGGCGGCGTGATCCTGGGTAGAAAAGATGTTGCACGAGGCCCATCGCACGTCGGCGCCGATGTCCTTCAGCGTCTCGATCAGCACGGCAGTCTGGATCGTCATGTGCAGCGAGCCGGTGACGCGCACGCCCTTCAGCGGTGCGCTTGGGGCGTACTTCTTGCGGATCGACATCAGGCCCGGCATCTCGTGCTCGGCGATGTCCAGCTCCTTGCGGCCGAACTCGGCCAGGCCGATGTCGGCAATCTTGTAGTCGTGGTTGGAAAGGTCGCGGGTGACAGCGTTCATGAAAATCTCCGGTTCGGTGCGAAAAGTCTTCGCGTGAAAGCAACCGGGCGCCGTTGTCGAACGTGCCGCGCCGAGCCTGGCCGGATGACGTGCCGGCCTTCAAGTAGGCGGGCAGGGCGGACAAGGCCGCCGTCGCAAACGGTCGCAGCGCCCCTCAGCGGGCAGCAGGGCATTCTAACCGCAAGCGTGGTTCGATGCCCTGCGCACACGGCGTCGCAGCGCCGACGCCGCTCAATTTGCTGCACAAGCAGCATTTTTCGTTAGGCTTGGGCGGTTGCCTCACGGAGATCGTCATGCCTTTCCAGCCCGAAACTCCCGACCTGCCGCACGACGCTCCCCTGCGCGAGGACGTGAGCCGGATCGGCGCGATGGTCGGGCAGATGCTGGCCGAGCAGCGTGGCGAAGCGTTCTTCGAGCGGGTGGAAGCGGTGCGCACCAGTGCCATCCGCCGTCGCCGCGAGGGGGAACCGGTGGCCCTGCTCGGTCGCAGCCTCAGCGGCATGCAGCCGGACGAAGCCGAAGCACTGGCGCGCGCCTTCGCCACCTACTTCCAGGCGGTGAACATTGCCGAGCGCGTGCACCGCATCCGCCGTCGTCGCGACTACCAGCGCGCCGGCGGCGCGCCGCAGCCCGAATCCCTGCTCGACGTGTTCGCGGCGCTCAAGGCGCAGGGCGTCAGCGCCGAGGAGCTGCTCGACTGGCTCGGTCGCCTGCACATCGAACCGGTGTTCACCGCGCATCCCACCGAGGCAGTGCGCCGTTCGCTGCTGGAGAAGGAGCAGGCGATCGTGCGCTCGCTGGTGGACAACTTTGATCCCACCCGCACGCCGCAGGAGCGCAAGGAAGACGACGACCGCATCTTCATGGCGCTGTCTGCCGGCTGGCAGACTGCCGAGGCCTCGCCGGTGCAGCCTACCGTGCAGGACGAGCACCACCACGTCGGTTTCTACCTGGCCAATCCGATCTACCGCATCGTGCCGGCGCTGTACGAGGCGCTGGCCGAGGCGTTGCAGCAGGTCTACGGCGTGGCCGCGCCGATGTCGCGGCTGCTCAGCTTCGCCACCTGGGTCGGCGGCGACATGGACGGCAACCCCAACGTGGGCGCCGACACCATCGCGGCAAGCCTCGCCAGTCAGCGCGCGCACGCGATCGAGCATTACATGGAAGACGTTGCCGGCTTGGCGCGCCTGCTTAGCCAGACGCAGGGCCGCGTGGCGATCGATCCGCAGCTTGCCGCGCGACTGGACGACTACCGCGCCCGCTTCCCCGCCGCGGCGAAGAAGATCCGCCCGCGTCACGCCGACATGCCCTACCGCACCCTGCTCACGCTGATCGGTGCGCGGCTGGAGGCCAGCCTCGAGGACGATCACGCCGAGGGCTACACCAGCGTCGACGAACTGGCCGGCGACCTCGAACTGATCGCGCACAGCCTGATCGAGCACCACGGCCTGCATGCCGGCGCATACGCCGTGCAGCGCGTGATCCGCCGCGTGCGCACCTTCGGCCTGCACCTGGCCCGGCTCGACGTGCGCCAGGATTCGCAGGTGCACGACGACGCGCTGGCCGCGCTGCTGGACGATGCGCAGTGGGGCGAGCACGCGCCCGAGCAGCGCGTGGAAAAGCTGCATCCGTTCGCCAGCGGCGAGCGATCGTTGGCGCCGGTGAACGAGGAAGATGCGCAGCGCATGCGCGCGGTGTTCCAGGAGCTCGGTGAAGCGCGGCGCCGCTACGGCAGCGAGGCGATTGGGCTGTACATCATCTCGATGGCGCGTACCGCGGCCGACGTGCTCGCCGTGCTGGCGCTCGCCCGCCACGGTGGGCTGGTGGTGACGTCCTCGCCCGGTGGGGAAGAGGGGGCAACCGACACCGTTCCGCTGGACATCGCCCCGCTGTTCGAAACCGTCGACGACCTCAAGAACGCACCGGCCACCCTGCGCGCGCTGCTCGCCGATCCGGTCTATCGCAGCCACCTGAAAACCCGCAACGACCGCCAGTGGGTGATGCTCGGCTATTCCGACAGCGGCAAGGACGGCGGCACGCTGGCCTCGCGTTGGGGCCTGCAGCGCGCGCAGGTGGAACTGCTGGAGATCGCGCAGGGCGCCGGTATCCAACTGGCGTTCTTCCACGGCCGCGGCGGTTCGGCCAGCCGCGGCGGCGGACGCATGACGCCGGCGCTGATGTCCTCGCCGCGCGGCTCGGTGGCGGGCGTGCTGCGGGTGACCGAGCAGGGCGAGGTGATCCACCGCAAGTACGGCATCCGCGCGCTGGCGCTGCGCAACCTGGAGCAGACGGTAGGCGCCGTGCTGCGCGCCAGCCTGCGTCCGCGCGAGGATGAGCCGCGTGAGGCCGAGTGGCGCGAGCGCATGCACGCGCTCTCCGCCGCCAGCCGCAAGCACTACCGCGCCTTCGTCGACCGCGACGGCTTCGTGCAGTACTTCCGCACCGCCACGCCGATCGACGTGATCGAGCGCATGACGCTGGGCTCGCGCCCCTCGCGCCGGCGTAGCATGCGCGGCGTGCAGGATCTGCGCGCGATTCCGTGGGTGTTCTCCTGGACCCAGTGCCGCTCGATCATCACCGGCTGGTACGGCCTGGGCACGGCGCTGGAGCAGGGCGCGGCCGAGTTCGGCGAAGAAGCGCTGGCCGAGATGGCGCGCGACTGGCCGTTCTTCAGCAACATGCTCGACGACGTGGAGATGGTGCTGGCCAAATGCGACCTGGCCATTGCCGAGGCGTTCTCGCAGCTGTCCGGCGAGCTGCACGCGCCGTTCTTCGGGCTGATCCGCGATGAGTTCGAGCGCACCTGTCGCTGGGTGCTGCGCCTGAAGGGCAGCCAGGAGCTGCTCGAAGGTTCGCCCCGGCTGGCGCAGTCGATTCGCCTGCGCAACCCCTACGTGGACCCGATGAGCGTGTTGCAGGTCGACCTGCTCAAGCGTTGGCGCGCCTCCGGCGGCGAGGACGACGCTCTGCTGCGCGCCCTGGTCGCCTGCGTCAACGGCGTCTCGCAGGGGTTGCAGAACACCGGCTGATCCGCGCCGGGTGCGCGCTGTCCGCGTTCGAACGGGGCATTCCGAAAGCGGACATCGAGATCGGAAAGCGGCATCCTGTCCCGGCCAGGAAACCGCGCTACGGCGCCGTTTCCACCGCATGGCCCGGGTTGGCACGCTGCTTGCCAACCTTGGGTCATGGATATCGCCAATCCCCAATTGAAGATCCGACGCCGTCGGCGGCTGCAGTGGTCGATCGCCGGCGGCGCCGCCGTGCTGGTTGGCGTGGTGGTGCTGCTGGTGCGTCTCGGCCCCGCCCTGCCGGTGGCCGAGCGTGCCAGCCTGTGGATCGATACCGTGCAGCAGGGGCAGATGCTGCGCGAGGTGCGCGCCACTGGCACCCTGGTGCCGCGCTCCACCCGCTGGCTGGCCGCCGCGACGGCGGCGCAGGTCGAGCAGATCCTCATCTGGCCGGGTGCCGCGGTGAAGCCCGATACCGTCCTGATGAAGCTGTCCAACCCGGCCGTGGAGGACGCGCTGCGCAATGCGCAGGCGCAGGTCGCTGCGGCCCAGGCCGATGTCGCGGCCAAGCGCGCCGAGCTGCGTTCCCAGTTGCTCGACCAGCGCTCGGCGCTTGCTCAGGCCGAGTCCGATTACGCCTCGGCCAAGGTCAAGGCGGACGCCGATGCGAAGGCCGCCACCTTGCATCTGATCCCCGACGTGCAGTTCCGTCAGGGACAGATCGCGTTGAAGCAACTGGACACGCGCCGCGGCATCGAGGCGCAGCGAGTGGCGGCCTTTGCCGCCAACATGCGCGCCCAGCTCGACGCCGTGCAGGCGAAGCTGCGCCAGCAGCAGAGCAACCTGCAACTGCGCCAGCGCCAGGCCGATGCGTTGAACGTGAAGGCCGGCATCGCCGGGGTGCTGCAGGAGGTGGCGGCACAAGAGGGCGCCCAGGTGGCCGAAGGCGCCAACCTCGCGCGGGTGGCGCGACCGGACGTGCTGATCGCCCGCCTGCAGGTGCCGGAAGTGCAGGCCAAGGACGTGGCCCTGGGCATGCCGGTGAGCGTGGACACGCACAACGGCGCCGTGGCCGGTGCGGTCGAGCGGATCGACCCGGCCGTGCGCGACGGCAGCGTGCAGGTGGACGTGCGGCTGGACGGTGAGCTGCCGCCGGGCTCGCGTCCCGACCTGTCGGTGGACGGCCGCATCCGCGTCGCCACGCTGGACCACGTGCTCTCTGTCGGCCGGCCCAGCCAGGCCAAGGCCGACGCCGACATCACCCTGTTCCGCCTCGATCCATCCACCGGCGTGGCGACCCGCGTGCCGGTGCGCATCGGCGCCGCCTCGGTGGACCGGGTGGAAATCACCCGCGGACTGAAGGTGGGTGACCAGGTGATCCTCTCCGATACCAGCCAGTGGGACCGCTACGACAAGATCCGCGTGAAATGAACTCTGCAAGGTAGGAGCCCGGGGGGGGGGGGGTGTGGTTATGTGGGGGGAAAAAAAAAACAAAAAAAAAAACCCCCCACCGGGTACAGTATTAAAACACAAAAAAAT
>NZ_JBQCCF010000001.1:0-2628 GCF_051962475.1 Dyella sp. | reverse complement strand
GATGCTCTTGGCTTTGAATCGACATCAAAGCAAAAGCATCGCCCGCGAGCGGGCTCCTACGTTTTGTTTTGGGTTCCGCGGCGCAGCTGCGTCCTCGCACGCTCCTCCCGACGCGGCTGGCTGTGTAGACTTGGGCGGAGTCATTCCCAAGGAAGCACGACCCGGTGGCGCGTAGCGCGAACGTCAAGAAAGCCAAGAACCCCACGCCCGCCCTCAGCGACGAACTGAAGCGGCGCCTGCGCGAAGCAGGTGCCCTGCTGTTGCTGCCACTGGCGCTGTATCTACTCGTCTGCCTGTTCAGCTACAACGAGCAGGACCCGAGCTGGGGCCACGTCGGCACGGTGGAACACGCGCGCAATTTCGGCGGCGCCATCGGCGCGAACATCGCCAACCTGCTGCGCTACATCTTCGGCCTGGTCGCCTATGCGTTCCCGCTGCTGCTGCTGGTGCTGGGCGTGCAGGTGCTGCGCCACCGCGGCGAGCGGGCAGTGCATCCGTGGGAGCCGTCGCTGCGGCTGATCGGCTTCGTGTTCTTCTTCATTACGCTGCCGGCGCTGTTCGCGCTCAACGCCAGCCGGCCCGATCCGGTGATGCCGCAGGGTGTGGGCGGCGTGGCGGGGCAGTGGTTGGGCAATTCGCTGCTCAACGCGCTCGGCTCCACCGGTGCGCCGCTGCTGCTGCTGGCGTTGTTCCTGATCGCGGTGACGCTGGCTACCGGCCTGTCGTGGTTTCGCCTGATGGATTGGACCGGCGCCATGGTGATGCTCCTGGCCAACTGGGCTGGCGGCAAGCTGCGCAAGGCGCCGGAAGTGATGGCCGCCCGCCAGGCCCGCGGCGAGCGCGAGGTGGTGAAAAAGGCCGAGGCGGTCAAGCAGGCCAAGCGTGAGCCCGTGCGCATCGAGGCGCCACCGGCGCCGGTGGCCAAGAGCGACCGCGCGCGTCAGGAAACGCAGATCCCGCTGTTCGTCGGCGCCGCCCAGCCGGGCGAGCTGCCGCCGTTGTCGCTGCTGGACGAAGCGCCGCCGCAGGGCCCCGGCTATTCCGAGGAAACCCTGGAAGTGCTTTCGCGCCAGGTCGAGCTCAAGCTCAAGGATTTCCGCATCGAGGCCAAGGTGGTGGGCGTGTATCCCGGCCCGGTGATCACCCGCTTCGAGCTGGAGCCCGCCGCCGGCGTGCGCGGCTCCCAGGTGTCCAGCCTGGATAAGGACATCGCGCGCGGCCTCTCCGTGGTCAGCGTGCGCGTGGTCGACGTGATCCCCGGCAAGAACGTGATCGGCCTGGAGATTCCCAACACGCGCAAGCAGATCGTGTACCTCTCCGAGATCCTGCGCTCGGACAAGTACGACCAGATGAAGTCGCCGCTGGCGCTGGCGCTGGGCAAGGACATCGGTGGCAAGCCGGTGGTGACCGATCTGGCCAAGATGCCGCATCTGCTGGTGGCCGGCACCACCGGCTCGGGCAAGTCGGTGGCGGTCAACGCGATGGTGCTCTCGCTCTTGTACAAGGCGAGCGCCAAAGACGTGCGCATGATCATGATCGACCCGAAGATGCTGGAGCTCTCGGTGTACGAGGGCATCCCGCACCTGCTGGCGCCGGTGGTCACCGATATGAAGGAAGCGGCCAACGCCCTGCGCTGGTGCGTGGCCGAGATGGAGCGTCGCTACAAGCTGATGGCCGCGGTAGGCGTGCGCAACCTGGGTGGCTTCAACAAGAAGGTGAAGGACGCCGAGGCCGCCGGCCAGCCGCTGCTCGATCCGCTGTTCCGGCCCAATCCGGAGATGCCGAACCTGGCGGCTGAGCCGCTGGAGCCGCTGCCGTACATCGTGATCATCATCGACGAGTTCGCCGACATGATGATGATCGTCGGCAAGAAGGTCGAAGAGCTGATCGCCCGCCTGGCGCAGAAGGCGCGCGCCGCCGGTGTGCACCTGGTGCTGGCCACCCAGCGTCCGTCGGTGGACGTGATCACCGGCCTGATCAAGGCCAACATTCCCACCCGCATCGCGTTCCAGGTGTCGAGCAAGATCGACTCGCGCACCATTCTTGACCAGTCCGGCGCCGAGGCGCTGCTCGGCCACGGCGACATGCTCTACCTGCCGCCGGGCACCGCCACGCCCGAGCGCGTGCATGGCGCCTTCGTCGACGACCACGAGGTGCACAACGTGGTGGCATGGCTCAAGTCGCAGGGCGCACCGCAGTACATCGTGGGCGTGCTGGAAGAGGTCCAGGCCACCGCCGACGGCAAGTTCATCAACGACTCCGGCCTGCCGCAGGACGGGGAAGAGGGCGGCGACGCCGACACCCAGCTGTACGACAAGGCCGTGGCCATCGTCACGCAGACCCGCCGCGCGTCGATTTCCGGCGTGCAGCGCCACCTGCGCATCGGCTACAACCGCGCCGCGCGGCTGATCGAGCAGATGGAAGCCGACGGCGTGGTCAGCGCCCCGCAGCACAACGGCAACCGCGAGGTGCTGGCCCCACCCCCACCGAAATAACCGTAGGAGCCCGCTCGCGGGCGATGCTCCTTCGAACCTCAGAAGCAAGCGCCCCTGTAGGAGCCCGCTCGCGGGCGATGCTCCGGCTCCTGATCTACAACGAAGCCAAGGCGAAGAGCATCGCCCGCGAGCG